>JANYLA010000037.1 GCA_025361485.1 Bacteroidales bacterium | reverse complement strand
TTATGAATAAAAAAAGTGCTTTTACTGTGGGAGTAAAATTGTAAGGAGAGATGGTTTTCACAACACGATCCAAAGATATAAATGTGCCGCATGTGGTAAGCGTTTTATAGGTGGGGAACGCCCGAAAAATGAAGATATTTTTAGAGTTTAGCACTGCCATATCTTATGGTAACATTTACCTTCGATTTTGTATTTTCATCGTTCCCAATTAACCCTTCAACCTCAGTATGCGTTGGATTCTCTATTCGATTTATTCTGTTCTCTGAGCTGAATTTAATATCTCCGTACGAAGAATCACCTGTGAGGTAATATGAGGCAGAAGGGTCAATTCCTAAGTATATACCAGAATATCCACCATTGAATTTAATGCTTTCAAAACCAGCCGGTATTTTATCAACCTTTACGTCACCGTATTTTACTGTTAAGTCGAACTTTTTTGTGAGCTCATCTATTCTGAAGGTTGTATAATCGCCCTCTCCAACAAAATTTGAAATAACCCCAATTGAATAAGTATCATACCTTGATTCAGTAACAATAGAGTTTACCTGATCGATAGCAATTTTTGAACCACGACTTAAAATGACAATCGCTTTTGCCTTTGTAATATTTAGCTTTGCATATTTAATTTCTGCTTTATACCAGTTAACTTCATCGATTGAAGCATTCCCATAGCTGATGTTTAATGTGCTTAAAGGTTCACTTTTATCCCTGAAAATTCTGTTGGCTTTAAGGTTTCCATATCTTAGATCAATGTTGCATTTGCCAGTAAGCTCATTTACAAAGATATCGCCATACTTGTTAACTAGGGTTATGCTAGCCTGCTTTGGCATTTTTACTTCCCAATCGATGCTAAAATCCTTGGAGTCACTATCGAAATGTCTACCCCAAGTTTTCATAAAATCTTCTTCAATCTTGGTGATAGCGCTAATATCATTACCTGTTTGGGTAAATTCAATATTTATCCCTTTTAGTAAACGTGTAGCTTTGTCTCCTTCCGGATAATCAACCTTAATTTCAATGGTAATTGAAATGCTATTTTTATCCCAATTTTCAATATTCATCTGGCCAAAACGGTTTTCGAGATAGATGTTTGAATTTTCGGTCAATGCAAACTCTTTTTGATACGTTTTGGCAACTCTCTCTTGTCCTACTGCAACTATTGCAGTTGTGGTTAAGATAACGAGTGCTGATAATAATTTAATTGTTTTCATAGTATTTTATATTTAAAGGCTACTGTTTACTATTTAATTGACTGAAATTTTGTAATGTTTTTAGAATTTGATCGAGCATTTCTATCCGAACCTGATACTGTTGAATCATTGCGCTAACAATTCGCTCCTGTTTGGGGCTATCCGATAAATCTTTTTTAAGCAGATAGTATCCCAAATCCATATCGCTGATTGCCTTATTAACCTCGGTTTCTAGTTCAGGAGTGGAATTATTATTCAGGGATTTAATCTGATTGTACTTTGTATTGATTTGGCTTACGTAGTAATCCTCAACCTCTTTTAGCTCAGGCGATAAAACGCTTAGCGATAATTCAGTACGGTTAAATCTGCCAAATGATGAGTTGTTGTACAGAATTCCCAATGTTCCTGTAAGTATAAGACCAGCAATTGCAGCCGCTGCCGCAACCATAAACAGGTTAACCTTTTTTGCAGGCTTACGGGCTTCTAATTGTTGCCTGAACCTATCGAAGTGTCCTTCGAGGGGCTCTTTCTCATCGAAAGAATCTCGGTTTTTGCGGATATACTTCTTTAGACTTTCCATTTTATTTTGTGTTTTTATTGCTCTTAATTATTTCTATCAGCTTTTGTTTTGCTCTTGCCAACTGCGATCGCGATGTTGATGCTGCGATTCCAAGTTTACTTGCTATCTCATCGTGATCAAGCTCTTCAATGAGATGAAGGTTTAAAACCAGTTTGTAACCTTCAGGCAACTTCTCAATGGCACTCTTAAAAAGTTCTATCGTTTCAACCGTAAATTCAGTCTCATCAGTCGATTCGGTATCGATGCCATGGGCTTCCTCAATGGGTATAAACGTAATTCGTTTCTTTTTAAGGGCATCAATTGAGGTGTTCACCACAATTCTTCGAAGCCATGCACCAAAGCTAACCTCATTTTTGTACGTCGATATTTTATCAAAAGCTTTAAAGAACGATTCTTGCATTATATCCTCCGCCTCCTGTTCATCTCCAATAATTCGGAGGCTTGTGTTGTACATCGCTTTATAGTACAACTTGTAAATCTCAAATTGAGCCTTGCTATCTCCAGCCTTACACCCATCAATAAAATGCTGATGTATGTTTTTATATGAATTTTCCTCCTTCATGCTCAATTCTGATTTATAGACTTCAAAAGGATTCGTAATGCTGCATTGAATACGGATTATTTTAAATAAAATGTTAATGCTATAATTCTACAAATATAGGAATTTGAATTTGATGGATGGAACGAATAAAAAATACATAAATTTGCCGCCTTATTTTCTAAAACAATTGTTTAATAAATTAATCTAAACTAATTAAGGATGAACAGAAAAGGAAATCGAGCGAATCGGAATATTCGCTATTTCCACAAGTGGTCCAATAAGGGTTATAGCATTTTTAGCAGTATGAAAGTAGCTGTTAAGATATGTGTAATACCCCTTACATACTCACTTGTGGCAAGCCCATCGGTAGCGGTGGCACAGAATGATACTGTTTCCATAAGCAAGCATCTAGACTTGAATGAGGTAGTGATCGAAACGAAGGTCAAAGCCGAGGCCTACTCTGAGCTGACTAGGGTTGTGAGTGTAGTAACTCAGCAAGAAATTCAGCAGATATCAGCCTCTTCGTTGCAGGATGTGCTTGAAAAGTTAATCAATGTTGATATTAGACAAAGAGGTGGCCAAGGTGTTCAAGCAGATATCAACTTCAGAGGTGGTTCTTTCGATCAAGTTTTAGTTCTTTTAAACGGTGTAAACATCACCGACCCACAAACAGGGCATCACAATTTAAACATCCCCATCGATTTAAACTCAATTCAACGAATTGAAGTTCTACAGGGTCCAGGAGCCAGGGTATACGGACCAGGCGCATTCAGCGGAGCAATAAATATCATCACAAAACCAGACCCAGAGAATAGCATTAAAGTTTCGTCAAAAGCTGGAGAATACGGACTCTATGGAGGAAGTATTCAGAGTTCAATTAAATCTAAAAATTCCTCAGAGGTCTTATCTTTATCGCATAATCAGAGCGATGGATATATGAATAATACCGATTTTAAAATTACAAATCTTTTTTTTCAAAAAAATGTTAATTCAAAGGTTGGTGATTTCTCATTATTTGCTGGTTATCAATTAAAGAGTTTTGGTGCAACAACTTTTTATTCGCCAAATTATCCGAATCAATTTGAAAACACGAAAACACTTGTCTCGTCATTAGAGTATGAGAAAAAGTGGAATCAACATAAACTCGTTGTAAATGGTTATTTACGAAAGCATTGGGATAGATTTGAACTATTCAGGTCGAACCCTGCTGCTTGGTATGTACATCATAACTACCATTTATCAACGGTTACAGGATCGAAAATTAGCTACCAATTATTAACACAAACAAGTAAAACACAGGTTGGAGTTGAGTTCCGAAACGAGAACATAATCAGCAACAAACTTGGAGATACCTTGTCGAGTCCTACAAAAATAGAGGGTTCTGAGGGATTGTTTTATATCAAAGGCGATAATCGATTTATTACCAGTTATTTTGCCGATCAGGCATTTTATTTTGATCGATTTAGCATTTCGGGAGGTTTCAGCTACTCGTACTGTAGCAATTTTAAAGGCAATTGGAGTTATGGGATAGATGCAGCGTATAGTCTGCTTGATAATGTAAAGATTTACTCTGCAATTAACCGCTCGTTTCGAAATCCAACTTTCACCGATTTATACTATGAGGGACCCTCTAATATTGGGAATCGAGCGCTTAAACCCGAATCGGCTATCACCTACGAAGGAGGCGTGAAACTTGATTACAAGCATCTTTCGGGAAATGTTGGCTATTTCCATCGCGATGGTAAAGATATTATCGATTGGATAATGCTTCCAACCGAAACGAAATGGACTACCAAAAACTTCACTTCGCTAAATACCGATGGGGTTGAAATTTCCCTAGTTTCGAACCTCAAAGGGTTAATTCCAATAGTTAATTCTGTATCTGCAAACTACTCAAGGTATTGGGTTGAGAAACAAAAGGGTGATTTTGATTCTTACTATGCTCTCGATAATATAAAACATAATTTAAAATTTGGATTGAACCACCAAATAATTAGTAAACTAGCAGCATCATGGAACGTTGCATGGCAGGAGAGGGCAGGAGAGTATAAAGATGTAGGTAATGTTGTGAAATCGTATAAACCCCACTGGCTAATCGATTTAAAAATTAGCTGGACTTCATCAAAATATTCTATCTATGTCGATGGCTCAAATATTTTCGATAAAAAATATATTGACACAGGAAATGTTTTACAGCCTGGTAGATGGATATCTGCAGGGTTTAGCTATAAACTTGGCTGGGAATAATCCCGAAAAGGAATTTGGTTTTGTTCAAAAATCTAGCTTAATTTGATGTTCTAAAAATAACAAACTAAACCTACAAAGAGATTATGAAAAGAACTAAAGCTATTCTACTTGGCGTTGTATTTTTAAGTGCATTTGCATTTGCTTCATGTGGATCAAAACAAGCAAAAAAAGAATGCTGTAAAGAAGGTGAAAAGAAAGAGTGTTGTGAGAAGAAAGATAGCATTGCTCCTTGTTGTGCGAAAAAAGATAGCACCGCTTGTGCAAAGAAGGATAGCACGGCTTGCGAAAAGAAATGCGAGCACAAAAAATAACCTTTTACTGAAACAATTGATTCAGATTACTTAATAATCAAAAGGCTAACCCATTCGGTTAGCCTTTTTTATTATCGTCGAGCAGGTTGGGTCGCAATCTTTTTGTGCGTTCTAATGCCTGTTCCATTTGCCACTTCTCAATCTCTTTAAAGTTCCCCGAGAGAAGGATTTCCGGAACTTTCCAACCATTGAATTCTGCTGGTCGAGTATAAACGGGTGGAGCAAGTAAACTATCTTGAAAAGAGTCTGTTAAAGCAGATGTTTCATCGGATAAAACGCCAGGAACTAAGCGAACAACGCTATCCACAATAACAGCTGCAGCAAGTTCACCGCCAGATAGAACATAATCACCGATAGAAATTTCTCTGGTAATCAAATGTTCGCGAACTCGGTGATCAATGCCCTTGTAATGACCACAAAGGATAAGAATATTCTTTTTTGTGCTAAGTTGGTTCGATAAATTTTGTGTTAAAGGCTCTCCATCGGGCGATGTGTAAATTATCTCATCGTATTCCCTTTCGCTCTTAAGTTTCTCAATCGCCTTGTAAATGGGCTCAACCATCATTACCATACCCGCATCAGGGCCATAGGCATAATCATCAACTGTACGATGCTTATTGGAGGCAAAATCTCTAAGATAATGCATTTCAATTTCAACTAAACCCTTTGTTTGGGCTCGCTTCAGAATAGAATGTCCAAGTGGGCTTTCGAGTAACTCGGGTAAAACGCTAATAATATCAATCCGCATCGTTTTCGATTTATTTCGCAAATTTATAAAACATTAGCAGATCATGTCAATTTAAAATATGGTAACTATTCTGCAATAATCGAAATAAACAAAAACCACTGAGACACAGAGAACACAGAGAATAAAAGAGTGCAATATTTTAGTTTATTCAATTTCGATCAAAATGATTGTTCAATAAAATGAATTTGTTTAGGTTCGTATTAAAGAACTAATTAAGGTTGTTACCTGTGGTCTTTGAAACAAACCTCTGTGGTCTCCGTGTCTCCGTGGTGAATAGTAACAAAACATGAAAATGCAAAAAATACTATCGTTTTAAAACGTCGATATTTTCTATCAAACAATTATTTGCGATTACCTATCATTCTAATCTATTGACTTCTAACGACACGATCTTTAGTTTGATCTTGATTTATAAGTAGTTTTTTATTGAAAATGTTTGAGTGTTAATACATAATGCTTATTTTCGTGTGCTATTAAGAATAGCCGAGTGACCCATTAATTAATTGCTTTACAGTAAGTTAATATTTTGTAACCAATGAACAATCAAGATCTGAATGATCCAAACATGGATCAGAAGTTCGGCAATGCCGAAAATACTGCAGTCTCCTCCGAAATCAGCACTGAACAAGAGAAGCAATTTGCTTCTAATGAAAATTTAGAAACTGAAACGAATGGTAACGCTGTAAGTGAACCTGTACAACAGGTTAACCCTATAGTTCATGCATCTCATGATGAGGATGAAGAACTTGATACAAATCTTCAACCTATTGAGATTGAAGAAGAAGTTGTTTCGCTTGATGACGAGGAATCGGATGAATTAGCTGATGATGAGCATGATGGTGCTCCATTGCATCTAGGTGATTATACCTTAATGTCAAAAAATGAGCTAATTGAGACTCTAAATGTACTTTTACAAGAAAAGCCTATTCAGGTAATTAGAGCCGATGTAGAGAGTATCAAAATCAACTTCTACAAAAAGCATAAATCAGAAATTGAGAAAAAGCGTAAGGAGTTTACTGACGCTGGTGGTGACATCGAGCAGTTTACTGCTTCTGAGGATTTATTTGAGCCTCAAATTAAGGAGTTGCTAAAACAGTATCGCGATTTACGTTCAAAATATAACCGAGATTTTGAAGGACAAAAGGTTCATAATCTTGTAGAAAAACAAAAAATAATTGAAACAATTAAGGAGTTAGTCAATAAAACCGACTCAGTGAACCAATCGTTTCAAGAGTTTCGTGAATTACAACAACGTTGGCGTGAGATTGGTCCTGTTCCCCAGTTAAATTTAAATGATTTATGGGAAACATACCATCATCATGTTCAGCATTTTTACGATTTTGTAAAGATTAATAATGAGCTTCGCGATCTTGATCTTAAGAGAAATCTTGAAGAAAAAATTGTTCTTTGCGAAAAAGCAGAAGAGTTACTTCTTGAGTCTTCCGTTATTTCAGCATTTAAAAAGCTTCAGAAATATCATAATCAGTGGCGTGAGGTTGGGCCTGTTCCAAAGGAGCACAGAACCGAGACCTGGGAACGATTTAAAGAGGCAACCGCTAAAATCAACAAAAAGCATCAGGAATACTTTGAGGGACAGCGCGATGATCAAAAGCATAATCTCGATGCAAAAGTAACTCTTTGCGAAAAAGCAGAAGAGCTTTCAACTGTAGTAATTTCGTCCAATAAGGATTGGAATAAGCGCTCAAAGGAGATGATTGAATTGCAAAAAGTATGGAAAACAATCGGTTTTGCTCCTAAAAAGGATAATAATAAAATTTACGAGCGATTCCGTTTAGCTTGTGATGCTTTCTTTAATAACAAGCGTGATTTTTATACTGATGCTCGCGAAGAGCAGCAGAACAATCTCCAGCTAAAGACTGAACTTTGCATTCAAGCCGAGGCTTTAAAGGATAGCGACGAATGGAAAAAGGTAACCGAAGATCTAATCCAGCTACAAAAACGTTGGAAAGAAATAGGTTCTGTACCTCGTAAGCATAGCGATGAGCTTTGGAAACGATTCCGTGCAGCTTGTGATTATTTCTTTAACCAAAAATCACAGCATTTTGCTCAGGTTGATACGAAGTATGAAGATAACCTAAAGGCAAAAGAGCAGTTGATTGAAGAGATTGAGAAATATCAGGTTGTTGAAAAGATTGAAGAAAATTTGAATGTTCTAAAAGATTTTCAACGTCGTTGGGCTGAAATTGGCTATGTTCCAATTCAACAAAAAGAGTCAATTCAGAAGAGATATCGAGATGCTATAAATATGCATTTCGAGAACCTTAAGATTGACGAATCAAAACGTAATCTTCTTAAATTCAAATCAAGACTTGATAATGTTCATGGAAATGCCCGCCAGGAGAATAAGGTAAGGAATGAGCGTGATAAACTATTTAATAGGCTAAGACAGATTGAAGGTGATATTACGCTTTGGGAAAATAATATTGGTTTCTTTGCAAAGTCTAAAAATGCTGAGCAAATGATTAAGGATGTTGAGCGCAATATTAGCAAGGGTCGTGAGGAGATGAAAATGCTCGAGGAGAAGATAAAGATGATTGATAAACTTGACCTAGACTAGAATAAGAAACAGCATTTATTCCTTTGGTAGTTTAAGATATTATTTCTGGGGAATTGGAATGATGGAATGTTGGATTGATGGGTTTTTATGATGCCATTTTTTCTTAAATATTCCATTTTCCTATTTTAAGGATCTTTTTATTGAATATCTTTTTAAGATCATATTTAGAACCACAAAATATTAACTGCTCATGCCACATAACACAAAATATGTATTTGTAACCGGAGGTGTTACCTCATCGTTAGGTAAAGGTATCATCTCAGCATCGCTCGCTAAACTTCTACAAAGTAGGGGTTACTCGGTTACAATTCAAAAGCTCGATCCATACATTAACGTCGATCCAGGAACTCTTAACCCTTATGAGCATGGTGAATGTTACGTTACTGAGGATGGAGCCGAAACCGATCTTGACCTTGGTCATTACGAGCGGTTTATTAATCTACCAACATCTCAGGCAAATAATGTTACTACTGGTCGAATTTATCAATCTGTAATCAACAAAGAGCGTAAAGGCGAGTACCTAGGCAAAACGGTTCAGGTAATTCCTCACATTACCGATGAGATTAAAGGAAGAATCAAGCTTTTAGGTACAAAACATAAGTATGATGTAGTAATCACCGAAATTGGAGGAACGGTCGGCGATATTGAATCATTACCTTATATTGAATCTGTACGACAATTAAAATGGGAGTTAGGGCATACAAACTCTGTATTTATTCATCTAACACTAGTTCCTTATTTGGCTGCATCAGGGGAGCTAAAAACAAAACCAACCCAGCATTCAGTAAAGGTTTTATTGGAGAATGGTATTCAACCCGATGTGCTTGTACTAAGAACAGAACATACGCTCAACGAGGAACTTCGAAGAAAAGTTGCCCTTTTCTGTAATGTTGAACCTGAGGCCGTAGTCGAATCTATTGATGTTAAAACTATTTATGAAGTTCCGCTTTTGATGCTGAAGGAAAAGTTGGATTTAACGGTTTTGAAAAAGTTAAATCTTCCAGCCGGAAATGAACCTGATTTAGTATCATGGAACCAGTTTATCGCAAAACTCAAGAATCCTAAATCAACCATCAAGATTGGTTTAATTGGTAAATATGTTGAACTTCCCGATGCTTATAAGTCAATCGTTGAATCTATTATTCATGCTGGAGCATCCAACGAATGTAAAGTTGAACTGTTAACCATTCATTCTGAAACCATTAACGATTCAAATCTTGAGGAGAAACTTGGGCATCTTAAAGGAATAATTGTTGCTCCCGGATTTGGGCACAGAGGAATAGAAGGAAAGATATCATCAGTAAAATATGCTCGAGAAAAAGGTATTCCTTTTTTAGGGATTTGCCTTGGTATGCAGTGCGCAGTTATTGAGTTTGCAAGGAATGTACTTGGTCTAACCGATGCTAACTCAACGGAGATGTCTCGCACTACTCAAAACCCGGTTATAGACTTAATGGAAACCCAAAAAGGAATTATCGATAAAGGAGGGACAATGAGGCTTGGCGCTTATAGCTGTACTCTTAAAAAGGGAACAAAAGCGGCACAAGCATACCATAAACTTGATATTCAAGAACGACACCGTCATCGATATGAATTTAACAATGCTTATCTAGACCAATTCGAAAATGCAGGAATGATATCAACCGGAATAAACCCTGATACAAATTTGGTTGAGATAATCGAAATTCCTAAGCATCCTTGGTTTGTTGGGGTTCAATTTCATCCAGAGTACAAGAGCTCTGTTGTGAATCCTCACCCTCTTTTCGTAAACTTTGTTAAAGCAGCACTAGATTTTAGCAAATAACTTTAAAGGAAATTATTACATTTGTGCCGCCCTTTTTTAAGGGTGGCTTCTTTTTGTTTAGTAATTAACATCATACGAATATAATGGACAGGAATACGATTATTGGGATAGTACTTATTTTTGGGATACTTATCCTTTTTGGTTACTTAAATACTCCATCTAAGGAGAAAGTTGCAGCAATGCAGTATCAAGCCGACTCAATTGCTCGAGTTAATGCTGAAAAAGCGCAACAGCAAAAAGTTGCTGACGCAGCAAACTTAAATACTCCTGTAGATTCTTTGAAAATTAAGGAGGAAGTTAAACAAATGGGTTCATTTGCTGCTTCCCTAAAGGGTGAGGAAAAACTAATTACCCTCGAGAACGACTTGCTTAAAATCAAAATTTCGACTCGCGGAGGTAGAATTTATTCCGCCGAACTCAAAAAGTATAAAACCTATACTAAGCAACCGCTGATCCTTTTTTCGGGAAATGAGAATGCTTTTGGTTTACAGTTTTGGGGAAATAATAACAACATTCAAACTCAAAACCTTTTCTTTATTCCCAACAGAGCCGATTCTGTAATTATAGCAGGTAATGGTGAATCTCAGAAGTTGATTATGAGGTTGAATGCCGGTGCCGATTCTCACATTGATTATATTTATACTATTGTCGCAGGAAGTTATTTATTGGGCTTCGATATCCATTTTTCGGGTATGAATAGCATTGTTAACGGCAGGGTTGGAACCGTTGATTTGAATTGGACTTCCATGATGCCTCATCTCGAAAAGGGAGCAAAAAACGAAAATAATTATACCACTATTTCATACTGTTATCCTAATAATGAGTACGAAGAGATAAGTGGAATGTCAAATAATGGTAAAAAGGATATTACTACAAAGGTTAAATGGATAGCTTTCAAACATCAATTCTTTTCATCAATACTGGTAGCTAAAGATGGCTTTGTTAACGCAAACTTAGTATCAAGCAAACCTGATGGTGACGAGTCAATAAAAAGTTTTTCAGCTAGAATGTCATTACCAATTCAGGATGGTAAAGATGAAACAATTGGTATGAATTTTTTCTTTGGACCAAATCATTTTAATACTTTAAAATCATACAATTTAGGCTTTGAGCAGATTGTTTCTTTAGGAAAATGGATTATTAAATGGATCAATAGATACCTAGTAATTCCTGTATTTGATATACTTGGTAGTCGGATTGCTAGCTATGGATTAATTATATTTTTGCTTACCTTAATGTTAAAGTTAATTCTTTTACCATTAACCTATAAATCATATCTGAGTTCTGGAAAAATGAGGGTTTTAAAGCCTCAGGTTGATGAGATTAATGCGAAATATCCAAATAAAACTGACGCAATTAAGAAACAGCAAACCATTATGGCGCTTTACCGAAAGGTAGGTGTAAATCCGTTGGGTGGTTGTATACCAATCCTAATACAGTTTCCATTTTTAATTGCAATGTTTAGATTCTTTCCAACTTCATTTGAACTTCGTCAGCAGAGTTTCCTTTGGGCAGATGATTTATCATCGTTTGACTCAATAGTTAATTTACCCTTTACAATTCCTATGTATGGAGCACATATTAGCTTATTTACCCTATTAATGGCTGCGGCGCTATTTGTTACGTCAAAGATGAATGCTGATCAAATGGGTGATACCAACGCTCAACTACCTGGAATGAAGTTTATGATGATTTACTTAATGCCAATCATGATGGTTGTTTGGTTTAATAACTATGCAGCGGGTTTGAGCTACTACTACTTTTTGGCAAACATGTTTACATTGGGTCAAACCCTGTTAATTCGAAGGTTTGTTGATGATGAAGCGATACTCGCAAAGCTTCATGAGAATTCTAAAAAGCCAGTTAAAAAATCAAAATGGCAGGAGAAATTGGAGATGATTGCAAAGCAACAAGAGATGAATAAGAATAAACGGAAATAATTTCTTTGAAAAATTTATAGTAAGGGCGCAATCAATTCGATTGCGCCTTTTTTATGTCTAATTATAACCATACTCGGTTTATTATGTTGTATAGCCATGTTTTTAAGCCTAAGCAAAATTTGCAATTAATACCAATCAAATTAGTTAATTAGCTTTTATAAATGAAAATTGAATCTACTATTGCAAAAACACATAATTGTTTATGAATAAAAAGCTCTTAATCCGTGATGTTACGCTTCGCGATGGACAGCAATCGTTGTTTGCAACTCGAATGAATCAGAAACAGGTTGATAGGGTTTTACCTCTTTTTAAAAATGCTGAATTCTATGCGCTTGAAGTATGGGGAGGAGCTGTTCCTGATTCAATTATGCGCTATTTGAATGAAGACCCATGGGAAAGGCTTGAGAAAATCAAAAGCGTAATTGGCAATTCTTCAAAGCTTACAGCACTTTCAAGAGGCAGGAATTTATTTGGGTATAATCCTTACCCCGAGGAGGTAATTGAGGGTTTTAATCGGAATGCTGTAAAATCAGGTATTTCAATAATGCGAATTTTTGATGCGTTGAACGATACCGAAAATATTCGTAGCACAATAAAGTACGTAAAAGAGAACGGTGGTATTGCTGATGCTACGGTTTGCTATACGGTCGACCCTAAATTTACTGCTGGTGACAGATTTAAATCACTTATTAAAGGAAAACTATTACCTAAAAAGATATTCAGTATCGATTACTTTGTACAAAAGGCAAAGGAGCTTGAGGCAATGGGTGCCGATATGATCTCGTTAAAGGATATGGCAGGATTAGTCACACCCGAACGTTCAAGCGAGATTATTACCGCGCTCAAAAAAGAGATTAAAGTACCCATCGATTTTCATACACATTGTACACCTGGTTATGGTTTAGCTGCAACTTTAGTTGCTATAACAAAAGGGGTTGATATCGTTGATACTGCAATTCTAAGCTTTGCAGGTGGCCCTGCAGCACCATCATTTGAGATAATTCAAATCTTCTGTAATAAATTGAATATTGAAACGGGTGTTAATCTTGAAGCAGTAGTTAAAATCAACAACGAACTTATGGAGATTCGTCAGGAGATGAAGGATTTCGATAGCTATCAAATATTTCCTATCGAATTTGATATTACCAAAGATATTTTGCCTTCTCATGTAGAGAAACTATTTGATGATGCTATTGCTTTTGCCGATACAAATAAATACGATGACCTACTTAAGTGTTGTTTGGCCATTGAGCAGCATTTTAACTTTCCTGCACCCGACGAGGAGGTCAAATTTGCTGAAGTTCCTGGCGGAATGTACACCAATATGCTTGCACAGTTAAAGCAATTAAAACTTGAGCAGCTACTTCCAAGAGTTCTTGAAATAATTCCTACCGTTCGATTGGCTTCGGGTTGCCCTCCATTGGTTACTCCAACAAGTCAGATTGTAGGCGTTCAGGCTGTAAACTGTGTTATTGATGAGAATAAGGGATTGCCATTCTATACCACTAAGTCAATTCAGTATATTAACCTTGTAATGGGTAATTACGGTAACACCCCAATACCTGTTGACCCTGAATTTCGCTTACAAATTACTGGATCCAGAGAGGAAAAACCCTATGATACATCAAAGTATCAGAAGCAGCCAAACCCCATTTTCAGGGAATTTGGTGATGCAAAATTAGCTGCCAATGAGAAAGAAGAGCTACTACTTGAGCTATTTCCATCTGTAGCAGAGAAGTTCCTAAAGGATCGTATCGTTGCACGATACATGGAGGCAATCAGAAAGGAACAGGATAAAAAGCGCAAGGCTATTGAGGCAGAAAAACAAAAGTATGATTCGATGACTAATGAAGAAAAACGTGAAAGGCTAATCAGCGGGCTTTTTAATGCTTGGTAAATCAACAACAGTCATAAAAAAAAGAGGGTGAATCTGAATGATTCACCCTCTTTTTTAATCTTATTAGAAAGGTAAAATGCTTTGAATATAGGGTATAAAACCTGTAACCACTTTTCCTGTTTCGTAGTTTAGCTCTGAACCTCGTAAGCTATGAGGAATACTATACACAATAATCATTACAATTGCAGCAGCAGCGCTAAGTAATGGACGTCTTTCATTCCTGTTAAAGTAAACTGCAATAGCCCATGCCACAAATGCAATCAACGTTTTATTATCGGTTAAATCAAAACCAAATGGAAATCCTGTCCAGTATGCACCAAAAGCGTATTTTTGAACAATCGGTCCAAAAATAAAACCTGCAACAAAAAGAAAAATGATAGTTAATACGCCATAATATTTGAACTTATCGCTGTTAAATAGAGCCAATATCCCTGTTAAATTAGAGAAGAGCATTGCAACGAAAATAAATAGGATATGAGGTATTAATGCCCAAAACGGAACTGGGTTTTTAAAACGAATAGCAATAGGTTCGCTTTTTGAAATTTCAACTACTTGATTATCCTTTGTATTTTTTATTTCAATGTAATATTCCAATTTACCTGCAGCAGGCCTGGTGGGTAACGCGGAAGCTAATCCTCCAGATTCTTTTTTAGTAAATGGAATAAGTGTCCATTCATCTTTAGAAGGATAGCGTCTGTAAATTAATGTTGCTTCATAGTCAGCAGGAATACTATTCAACTCAATCGTGCAATCGGTTCCACTATCACCACTGCGAGGGAAGGAGTTGGTCTGTAATACACCATTAACTTCGTATTTAACTCGTTTAGGATGAGTTGGACCTGTCATTCGCTGGTATACCATTGCACTAAGCGTAATAATAACAGCAAATGTCCAATACCAAAAAGTTGAATTTATCTTTATTTGTAATAACCAATGCCAAAATTTTGATTTCATAGTTATACAGTTTATTTATAGTTGAACCAACAATACTAATTTTTGTTCACCGCGTTTTATTTCAACATTAACGGTCATTCCTGCCTTAAGTTCAGACAGCCTGAACATATAATCCTGAATATTTTTTACAGGTTTTCCATTGATTGCAGTAATTATATCACCGCTTTTCATACCCGCCTTATATGCAGGATTATTTTCGGTTACGCCTATGGCTTTTAGCCCGTTATTAGACGATCCGCTAACATCTGGAATAATTCCTAATCTAACTTTAAATCCTCTACCGCTTCTTGTTGGTCGCGTTTTTGGTCCAGCTTCTTGGAAGATAAGTTTCTTTGGACGATTAGAGAGCTCGAAGGCAAGCTTATAAATATAGTTAGTTGCCAATACCATACCATCAAAGTTAATCTTGTCAATATCATCGAATGGGGTATGATAGTCTAAATGCAGATAGGTCATAAATCCAAATACTGGGATATTCTTATTGTAAAAGCTTGAATAATCTGAGGGGCCATAACCTTCGGGATAAAAACCTAAAGTTAATGCGCTGTCAGCATTTAAACTTTTTAGTATGGTTTCGCTTTCAGTTGATGTTTTAGTCCCGTAAATATTAAGCTCTTTCTTATTCATTCGGCCAATCATATCAATGTTTATCATTGCTACAATCGATTCATTGGGAACTAAATTCGATTCAACAAATTTTTGCGATCCGATAAGTCCCATTTCTTCGGCAGCAAATGCAACGAATACAATACTTCGCTTTATCTTTTTATGTTTTGATGCAAGTTTTTGAGCAAGTTCAATCATCGCAGCAACTCCAGAGGCATTATCATCAGCACCATTATGCACTGCAATGGTATCGGGTCTGCGGCTTGATGAGTTTTTACCACCCATTCCAAGATGATCAAAGTGAGCTCCAATAACAATAACTTCATTCTTTAGCTTGGGGTCAGATCCTTCAAGCTTCGCAATTACATTTTGGGTTGTTTTTGTTTCGTTGATAACATCGGTAGTTGCAGTTACTTTGGTTTGTAGTTCAAGGGAGCGGGGGCGTCTATCTTTAATCAAAAATTTTTCTAGTTCTTCAATTGTTGATTGTCCATTTAAAATTGAGTTAGCAACATCTCTTTTAACCTGAATCACCGGAATACCAATGTCATAACTCTTTTCAGACATACTCGCTAGCTTATCATTTGGATCATATACGTTTCCTGAAACAAGAATTACACCCTTGGCGCCCATATCTTTGGCAATAAGTGTTTTGTTTCTGTCTGAGGATTGATTAATGAATACGCTTTGTAGGCTATCGGGTTCCGGATCTCCTCGAAGTATTAATACCCATTTATTGGTAACATCAACCGCTTGATAATCATTCCAGAGTAATTTTTCATTATTTATTTTAAAGCCAAACCCTACAAAAACAATTGACGATTCCCATGTGCTTGATGATGAGAATGCTAATGTTGAAAAGTCAATAGCATATTTATGCTCATTGCCATTTATTGATAGGCTATTTTTAGGTCCTGGTTTTTGTTCAATAATAATATCCATTGGTTGATAGCCATTCTCGGTCAACGATTTTAACCCAAAACTTTCGAATTGATCGCCAATATACTTTGCCGAGACTTTATCGTACGGAGTACCTGGCAATCTTCCTTTTAAACTGTCTGATGCAAGAAAATCAATGATTTGGTATAGATCTTTCTTCGTAATATCAACTTTAGTTTTTTGCACATTTTGGCATGATGCCATGGTGGTGGATATCATTACAAGTATCCATATTCTAAGTAATTGCTTCATTCTGGTAACGATTATTTTATTAAGTTATAGTTACAAACCTACATTTATTTTCGTATTACGCAAAATATCAATTGTTGATATATATTAGCAAAATCAATAATAATGTAAAATGAAAAAAAACTTCTACTTTTGGTGCTCTTTAAAAAGAAATGGAAAAGAAAATTTCGGAACGTAAAGTTTTAATCTTTACAGCTGTTTTAATCGTTTTTACTGGATTAATCAGAATATTTAACTATCCTGTAGGATTTGTTTTATTTTACTTAGCCTTTTTCCCGTATATTTTCTATCGATTTAAATACTATTATAAGCTGAGGGGTAAGTCCAAGGAGCAAATCGATAGGTATAGGTTTATTATATTAGTTACCATAATAGTTACAATACTCTTAAATTTGATTGGAATTCAGGATGTTGAGTTCTTTCTACTATTCTTGATAATGATTGATTTCCTTTTGGTTATTAATAAAACGAGTTAAGAAATTTTAACTCCCATAAAGCTCATATCATCAACTTGGATATTATCACCTTTCCAAATTCTAAACGTATCGTGAAGTATTGTATGTTGCTTCGATAATGGTTTATTTGCAATCTCACAAAGCAGCTTTCGAAGTTCTTGATAGCGAAATTTCTTACTGTAAAGTCCCCCGAATTGATCAGCAAATCCATCTGTAAAAAGGTATAGAATATCGCCGGTCATAAGTTGAATGCCGTGAGTAACGTAGTTTGAATCTTCAAAGATGTAACCAATTGGTTGTTTTGTTGGTTTTACTTGGTAAAGGCTAAACAAATTATTGGTATGAACGATATGCGATGTTGGTTGCGGCTTAGAATTCTCTCTCAGAATATGTAACGGCAGGTTAGCACCAGAATAGTTCAACTCTTTGGTTATAGGGTTGTAAAGGCACAAACAGATATCCATTCCATCAAATATTTCAGCCCCTTCGCTTTGATCGAAAGAGTTTTTAAAAAGAGCATTCATTTCATTAAGAATCTCGCCGGGGTTAGTAAGATTCGACTCATTTACAAGGTTATTTAAACCGTATGTTCCAATAATACTCATAAAAGCACCTGGAACACCATGACCAGTACAATCTGCCACAGCGAAAAGGATTTGGTCATTTTTGCTTTTAACCCAATAAAAATCACCGCTTACAATATCTTTAGGAATGAACAGTATAAATGCTTCGGAGAAAAACTGCTCTAACCTTAATGATGTTTTAAAAATAGCTCGCTGTATCCGTCGGGCATAGTTAAGGCTATCCGTAATGTCCTTATTTCGCTTATCAACCATTTGTTTTTGCTCTTCAATCTCACTTTTTTGAGCTGATAAGTAGATGTTAGCACGCCTCTTTGTTTTATAACCGCTAAAAGCTAATAACAATAATACTAACGAAAGAAAAATGGTTACATAAAGTAGAATTCGATTAAGTCTTGATTCCTTGCTATTATTACCATCAATGTTTAGCTCTTTTGATAATTCTAAAGCCTTATTTGCGGCAGCTATTGCTGCTTTTTTTTTATTGCAACCATTTAATATAATTGCATAGGCTGAATAAGCGTTGTAAAGATTTTTTCGGTCATCGTTTTTCTCAATTTCTGAAATTATGTTTTCTATATTTTTTTGTGGTTCAACAGAATCAGATAAACACATGGTTAGCGCAGCTCTAATCTGCTCACTAATTTGTGTGGGGTTGTATGATTTGGTTTGAATTTCTATCGAAAATAGAGAAGTCGAATATAATAGCGGAAGTATAAATAAGAGATTTCGACAAAATTTTGATAAAGTTAACATTCTGTTTAATAATTTCTTGGCTGAAAGCAAATGTATGATTTTTGTTAAAAGAAACTTGCAATTGACATGATAATAGAGTTTTTAAAAATAAATTTAATGCATAATGCTTGTTACTAGGTATTTATAAAATAAATATAGAACGATTCATTAATTATCTAAATGTTCTCAGAAGAATGCGTTATACTAAGAAAATGCCTTATTGTACTAATGAGTAGTTCAGGTTTAATCGGCTTTGATAGGTAATCATCACAACCCGCATTTTTCCCTTTGATTATATCTTCAGCCATTGCATAAGCTGTTTGTGCTATAATTGGGATCGATGGTTTCATTCCCTTAATTATTTCTGTCGCTTGATACCCATTCATTTCTGGCATTTTTATATCCATAAGAATAAGCGAAATTTCGGGTTGTGCTTTGAAAATGCTTACTGCTTGCAAGCCATTTTTGGCACGAATAATCTTAAGGTTGGTTTGGTTAAGGACTTCTTGTAAGAATATGTAGTTATTATCCTCATCTTCAGCAATGAGTATTGTTTTGCCTTCAAAGTTATCGCTTGTTGAAGATTCAATTATTTGTTCTACAATCTTTGTGCTTCTATCGGGAATAATTAGTGGTAAAGAGAAGAAAAAGGTTGATCCTCTGCTTTTTTCTGATTCGGCCCAAATTTTACCACCCATCATTTCAACAAGCTTTTTTGAGATTGTTAAACCTAATCCAGTGCCTCCAAATTGTCGGGTAGTTGTTTCATCGGCTTGCCTAAATCTTTCAAATACTAAAGGAATCTTTTCATCGCTTAAACCGATTCCAGTATCGCTTACATAGAATAAAATTGTTGCGTTATTAGGTATCAAGTAACCAAATTCAATTATTCCTTCGAAAGTGAATTTTAAAGAGTTATTGAGCAAATTGGTTAATATTTGTTTAAGTCTTAACGGGTCACAGAGAAAGCAAAAATTAATATCGTTAATAACTTCATTTTTAGTGAAAAGTATGTGTTCTTTTTTATTTCTCTTCTTCTCGTTATTGATATACTCTAGAATTTCGTTAAACATCAAATTAACGTAGGTAGCTGATTTGTTAATTTTTAGCTGACCAGCTTCAATTTTAGCAATATCTATAATATCATCGATTAGAGTAAGCAGTGTTTTTCCGCTATTGGTAATGTATTGAGCATAGATATCTTTCTTTTCTTGGTCAACTGTTTTACGTGTAATCAATTCAGAAAATCCGATGATTGCATTCATTGGTGTTCTAATCTCATGGCTCATATTCGCGAGGAATGAGGATTTTAGTTTATCCGATTCCTCTGCCTTTTCTTTTGCCATTTGGAGATTTGTCTCAATCTCTTTATGTTTTATGCTTACTGCTATTTGAATCGAAACAAATTCTAATATATCTAAATCTTCAGTTGAGAACGCATTTTCCGTTTTATAGCTCTGCATCCCAATAAGACCATATACCTCATTGTCATGAAAAAGGGGGACAGCCATCCAGCATTTAGCCGGTGTTCCGATAATGTCAATTAAATTATTCCTGTTTAATTCAAGAATCTGGCTTTGGGTTAATAGAACGGATTTTTTTAATCCGATAACATATTCACTTAGCGTTTTTCCAAATGGGAAACGGGTAAAATGATCATTTTCATCAGCCATATAGGTAAGCTGAAGGTATTGCATAAATTTATCGTACTGAATTACAAAAAAATTACTTGCATCAAGTACTTTATTCAGTTCATCCTGAACTGATTTATAGTATAAATTAATATCCTTAATTTGAATTTCGGACTTAGCCAAATTGGTCAAAATTTTCTTGACCTGATCATGTCTTTTACTTTTGGTTTTATCTTTAATCAGTACAATTAAAAATTGCTCCTCATAAATAGTTATTTGTTTAAAATTAAACTGCAGGCAAATTCTATTGGTTGTCGAAGTTGGATGCCAGACCTCGTATAAACCTTGTTTAACAATGCTTTCAAGAGATGCAATTTTTTTATCAATACCAAAAAGAGAGAAAAGAGTAGTGTTTTTTGGAGTAATCTGAATATTAAGTAAATTCTTTGTGTAATTTGTAATTGAAACAATCTTTCCATCGGTATCTAGGATCATTCCATAACCCGGAAAACTTTCAAAGATAGATTTATCAATGATAATGCTTTGAAGGTTATTCGTTTTCTGCGGATTAGAATTAATCATATTTGGATCCTTTAAAGTAAATGTAAATAAAAATCAGAATAATTTGATAAATTTTAAACTGATTTTTCAACTTTTGGCACGAGTCAGGTAAATTTATTGTTGATAACTGAAATAGTGTTATTACTCAATATAAGGTTATTGACTGAGTGAATAGGATTAAAGTCTATCCACAACAACCTCGTTTCATCTTTTTCTCATCGTGGTAATGCACGTACCATCCGAAAGATAAAATTCTCCCATGGTATCGGCAGTAAGACAGCTATGAATGGGCAAGATTGCAACCAGTTGACCGGGTTTTAGTGCGTTTAATTGTTCAATATCATTCGAAGCAATAACTCCATGCTCCTGACTAATACTTTTCATCCAAAGCCCATTATAGGGCTTCTCCCAACTCTTACCATTAAATGGGCAGATAAGTCCATAAGATTTTGATCCGTCAGGAAGAAGAATGAAATCTTTGGAAAGGTGAACCGCACCGCCTCTAATAATTGCTTCGCCACGTTCAAGATAAACATCAACAATAGGGCATATCAATGCTACAGCAATATCATCTGTAGTGCATGCTCCAATGGTGGCTTGAGTTAAATCGTAGAAAACAAAGTTCCCTGGTCGTATCTCATCAACACCCCAAAAATTATCTGATATTGAGCTAGATGGCGTATCACCATATGAAATGATTATTTCCGGATAGCTTTCTTTCCAAAATAGTTTAATTTGTGTAAGGAGTTTCAACGATTGATGATGGATTGCTTTTACCTCTTCTATTGTTTTTGAGTTGTAAGTATGTCCCGAATGGGCTATAAAACCTTTAAACTGTAAGAAATCATTTTGCTCTATACAGTTTATCATAAGTGCAATCTCTCGGTTATTGTCTGTGCTAATTCCGGATCGATTATGCCCACAATTCAACTCAATGTAAACTCCTACTTTACATTGAATATTATCATTTAATATTGTATTAAGGTTATTAAAGGATGAGAATACGATATTTAGATGTATTGTTTGTCCTAACGTATTTATTACCTCCAAATCGAAAGGCGAAACAGGAAATGCAACGGTAATATCTTTCCAACCAGCCGAAGCAAAATATTTTGCCATAGGAAATGATGAAACAGTGCAGGCATTTATTCCAAATTCTTTAAACCAAGATCCAATTTCGATGCTCTGATGGGTTTTAAAATGAGGTCGGAACATAAGGTTGTTCTTTTCAGCCTTCGAAACCATTTTCTTAATGTTTTCGAGACATTTTTCTTTTTTTAGGAGTAGAAAGGGGTATGTTATTGCCATATATCTTTTTGATTAAATATTTACAAAAAAAATTATACCCTGAGTAAGTCAGGGTATAGGGTAATAAATTTTGAAAAGCAAAAGTACTAATTATCAGCATTTAAATTATACTGTTTGCCATAAACCAAAAGGGGTGTAATAATTGATTGGGTATGCTTTTCGAGTGTAATTAAAACCTCGTTCTCTTTTATTTCGATTGTTGGTTTATCGATATTCAACCAAAGCAGTCGAGGGATGGTTTTGGCTCTTTCAAATTTGATATAACCTTCGTGCTCTTCAACCAACCTGTAACCCGACTTGGTTAGAAATAACTCTTTAAGTTTTGGAATATTAACGCTTGCTGCAGGAGTAATATGCATCCTTGAAGTTTTAAACGATAAAACAGTTGTAAATGCAACAATAAAAGGCAATACAATGGTTAAAGGCGAAAACTCAGTATAATAAGTTATATAATCTTTTGAGATAGGATAACCACCGATTAATAGCAGTAGAGCGAGAAAAGTAGCAAACAATATCAGAAGTATAACAAAAAAGAAGATGAAAACCAAAATTTTTCCTTTTGGCTTAATTTTCTCAGCCTTTACTTTTAGTGCCATTGGTTCTTTGTTTTATATTTTTAGCAATTTAACAAAACCATTCTTATAGAATCAATTATTTTGGTGAAATTCTTTAGATTGAAGCACTTTTTAAAGAGTAAGTATTTACATATTAAATATTTGACAATACAGAATCTGAATTTTATTATCTAAAAATAGAAACCATCTGATCGCCATTTGAGTTGGCAAAAGCCCTAAACATTCCGGTAGTATTCATGGTTAGCGTAAGGTTACCATACTTGTCTACAGCAATAATTCCTCCTTTTCCGCCCGCTTTTTCTAGCTTAATATTTACAACAAGATTTGCGGCTGCCTCTAACGATAAACCCTTATATTCCATTAGCGCTGATATATCATGAGAAACAGTGTAACGGATAAAAAATTCACCATGCCCTGTTGCTGATACGGCACAGGTATTATTATTCGCATAGGTTCCTGCACCGATTATCGGTACATCGCCAACCCGACCATACTTTTTATTGGTCATTCCGCCAGTAGATGTCCCAGCTGCAAGGTTTCCCAATTTATCGAGAGCCACGCAACCAACTGTTCCCATTTTTTTATCCTTTTGATTTTCTTTCTCAAGTGCTCGTTGAAGCGATTTCCAACTCTTTTCAGTGAAGAAGTAACTGCTATCCACAATCTCTGCACCTTGCGATTTAGCAAAAAGCGATGCTCCTTTTCCAATCATAAAAACATGTTCCGACTTATCCATCACTAAACGTGCTGCACTTATTGGGTTTTTTATATCTCTAACACCAGCAACAGCACCAACGCGTAATCCATTGCCATCCATGATTGCTGCATCGAGTTCGTTTTTGCCATCGTGGGTGAAAACAGCACCCTTACCGGCGTTGAACAAGGGGCAGTCCTCCATGTAACGAATTACTTGTTCAACTGCATCGAGGCTTGTTCCACCTTCCGATAGAATTTTCTTTCCAATCTCTAAAGCATAATTAAGATGGTGGATATATGCTTCTTGCTGCTCTTTGGTATAATCTTCGGGTAAAATATTACCTGCTCCACCATGCAATGCAATTGCCCAATCCATCTTTACATCAGGTTTGTTCGGTTTATTTGAACAACTCCATATAAATAATGCAATAATGAATAATCCTTTCACCTTCATAATTGTTGTTTTATATGTTTAAAACAAAATTAGGTAATTTGTTTATAGTGATGCATGGATAAAGCATATACTTTTTTATAAATTCGCAGGCTAAACTAATATCGATGAGAGCACGTTTTTACTTCTTAATAAAATACTTCCTTTTTTGGTTAGTGTTTTTCACTTTTGCCCGCATGTTGTTTATGCTTTATGAGTTTAATCAATCCTCCCACATTCTATTAAGCGATTGGTGGAATATAAGCATAAGGGGTGCGTGGATGGATATTTCGCTTATTGGTTATATCTTACTTGTTTCAGGCTTGTTACTTTCGGTTTTGTCAATCGCAAAGGGAAAATGGATTTCTCTAGTCTTTAAATTTTATACAATAATACTTTTATCACTATTTTCATTCGTAATAGTTTCTGATTTAGAACTATACCGAAATTGGGGATTCAGGATTGATGCTACTCCGTTATTCTTTCTTAAAATGCCTGGTGAAGCTTTTGCTTCAATTTCGTCGTTAATAATAGTTGCGCTAACAGCTCTTACCATAGTAATTTTTATAGTTTTTTTCCTTTTTTATCAAAAATGGGTAACAAAAAAGAATATAGAATTTGAAAAAGGAAAATGGTGGTTTGTTCCTGTATTTATTTTTTTCTCAACGCTGATGATTATTCCCATTCGGGGCAATTTTGGAATTGCACCAATGAATCCTGGAAAAGTTTACTACAGCCAAAACATGTATTGCAACCATGCGGCCTTAAACCCGGTTTGGAATATGATGTACTCGTTGTCAAAGTCGAACTCGATGAGTAAAAAATATCCAAATTACATCGATAAAAAGAAAGCGAAAGCGATATTTACAGACTTAATGAGCGATCATGGCCGAAGTACTAATGTTCTAAAAACCAACAGACCCAATGTTGTTCTTATCTTACTTGAAAGTTTTACTGCCAAGATGATTGAACCCCTTGGAGGCTTAAAGGATGTTACACCCAATTTAAATAGGTTGAGCAAGCAGGGACTACTTTTTAGCCGAATTTTTGCGAGTGCCGATAGGAGCGATAAGGGAATTATTTCAGTGGTTAGTGGTTTTCCTGCTCAATCCACTACATCAATTATTAAGTATCCTCTGAAATCGCAGAAATTACCAACTATAAGTAGTGTTTTTGATAGCCTTGGATATAGAACTACTTTCTATTACGGTGGTAACCCCGATTTTGCAAATATTCGTTCATACCTTTATTCTGCTAAGTTTAGGAATATGATAACGCAGGACGATTTTCCAAGATCGTATCGAAACTCAAAGTGGGGTGTGCACGATGAGTATGTATTCAAAAGATTATTAACCGATTGCGATTCAGCTAAATCGCCTTTTTTTAAGATGTATTTTACGTTAACAAGTCACGAGCCATTTGAGATACCTGCAAAGCCTAAGTTTGCTGGAGCCGATGAGCAAACCAAGTTTATTAATTCCATTCACTATACCGATAGCTGTATAGGTGCCTTTTTTAATGAGGCAAGAACGAAAGAGTGGTATAAGAATACGCTATTCGTTCTTATTGCCGACCATGGGCATCGTTACCCAGGCAAAGATCCAAATTATGCTGTAAGTAAGTTTAAAATACCAATGCTTTGGCTAGGTGGAGCAATTGCAAAGGACTCATCAGAAGTAAATAAAACAGGCTCACAGATAGATTTAGCGGCAACACTACTTAATCAGTTGGGAGTAAGCACTCATCAATTTGAGTTTTCCAAAAATCTTCTATCTGATGAATGTAAGCATTATGCTTACTACGTTTTTAATGATGGTTTTGGCTTTGTTACCGATAGCACCGCAATTATTTTTGACCATACTAGCAAAAAGTTTATTTCGAAGGAGGGTGTAAACATTGAAAAGGTTTCAGATGAAGCATTTTCATACCTTTCATATTTTCAGGATATCTTTTTGGGATTGTAGAGTTAAGTTAACAAGTTGATAAATAAACAGAGAAGGTTAAATAATGGAATGTAAAAAGGAGACAAACTCAAAGTTTTGTAATTGTACATACTCTTGTAGTAAGCATGGTGTTTGCTGTGATTGCTTGGCGTACCACCGCCGAAGCGGTGAAGTTCCTGCTTGCTATTTTCCAAACGATATTGAGAAGGATTATAATCGGTCAATCGATAATTTTATAAAGATTGTTACAGAGAGAGGGACTAGTTATTTGAAGTAAATTAAAGCTTTTAAACAATAACGTTACAATAGAAGTGTTTTATTTAGTAGCAGGCTCACCTTTTAACTACTTTTGCAAAACGATCAGTTGAAAATAATAATAACTAAAACTATAAAGAAGATGAAAAAAGCAGGTTTTATTTTTTTAATACTATTCATATTTGTTGCTTCTGCAATCGCACAAAGCCCTTTATCTAAAGGTAGTAAGCAGCTAAATGCAGGATTAGGGTTTTCTGGGTGGGGTGTTCCGATTTATGTTGGTATGGATTTTGGTGTATACCAAGATATTACTGTTGGTGGTGAGGTTTCATTCAGATCAAACAATGAAAAATTTCCGGGAGGAAATTTTAGAAGTTCTATTTTTGGTATTTCAGGTAATGGTAATTACCATTTTAATTCGCTCCTCGAAGTTCCTAGCCAATGGGATATTTATGCTGGTTTAAGCCTTGGCTATTATATTTGGACAACCTCATCAAACTACCCTGGTAACGGTGCATCGGGTATAGGCTTGGATGCTCAGGTTGGAGGTAGATATTTCTTCAAGAATAATTTTGGGGTTAACCTTGAATTTGGTGGAGGTAACACTTCTACCGGCGGAAAAATTGGGGTTACATATATCTTTTAAAAATAAATACGCCATCATAAATTCTTAATAGACCTTTCTATTTTTAGGAAGGTCTTTTTATTGATTAATTAGGATTAACTTGCATTCATCAACACGAATAACCAGTTGAACAACAAAACTTCCTTTTTAATTTAAACCTTTGAACCATTTTTATTTTTCATCGTATTATAAAAATGAATCTGAAGTATAATAGTAAAATTGAATTATATGAGAAAAGTATCCTTTTTGTTAATCACAATCCTATTAGCAAGCTATTCATTTGCTAATAATTTACAGTTTGGAGTAATTACTCGCCCTGATGCAACTCATCTGCAATTCACAATTCAATGGGACAATAGTTGGAAAGTAACTGGCGGACCGGCTAATTGGGATGCTGTATGGGTATTCATTAAGTATCAGGATTGTGCTACAAACTATCTGCCCTGGCAGCACGTTGGGCTAAGCACTGTTTCTGGAGATCATACAGTTACAGGCGGTGTTCTTCAAATTGATGCGGTTGCTGATGGCAAGGGAATTTTCATTCGTCGCTCAGCTGCAGGAAGCGGTAATATAGCATCGGCTACGGTAACACTAAAAATGACCATTACTGATAACAGCTACAATTATCAGCTGAATGGTATTGAAATGGTTTATATCCCTCAGGGTGATTTTAGCATTGGAGATGG
This sequence comes from Bacteroidales bacterium, assembly GCA_025361485.1. GTDB lineage: Bacteria > Bacteroidota > Bacteroidia > Bacteroidales > Tenuifilaceae > UBA8529. The sequence goes on along the minus strand of JANYLA010000037.1, from coordinate 13,008 downwards.
TAACCGTGGAGGAGGAAATCTTTATGGTTTTACTGGCAATGGTGCTTTTACACCTTTGTTAATTACCAATGCTGTTCAAACCGCTGGATTAAACTCCGCACAATACTTATCAAATGCAGGATGGGGATCATTTGCTCCCTTGCCTTCAACCTATCCAATGGGTTACAATGCATTTTATTCAATGAAATACGAAATTAGTCAGGAGGCATTTGCTGCATTCCTTAATACGCTAACTTATGATCAACAGCAAACTCGTTTTACAAATGCGCCGAACTCTTCAACGGGTACATTTGCTATCGCAGGTTTGCCAAATCCACAGAATTGTCGGAATGGAATTAGGATTAAAACTCCAGGTCAAGTCAGTAATGTGCCTGCTGTAGTTGGATGTGATTTAAATTTAAATGGTGTTTTTGACGAAACCGACGATGGGCAGAACATTGCATGTAATTGGCTTAGCTGGGCAGACTTAATGGCATTCCTCGATTGGTCTGCACTACGCCCAATGACTGAATTTGAATTTGAAAAAATAAGTAGGGGAGTCTCTGCACCAGTTGCCAACGAATACGTTTGGGCTACAACTACCATACTTGCTTCCAATTCAGGTGCAATTGTGTACCCTGGTGCAGTGAACGAAGTTTCAATTACAAGCGGTAATGGTTTATGTGCCTATGGAGTTGCTACAAATAATAATCGAGGACCTTTACGTTGTGGATTTGCAGCAACAGCAACATCAACTCGGACAGTGGCCGGTTCAACTTATTATGGTGTTATGGATATGAGTGGTAATGCCAATGAACAGTGTATTGGTGGTTACAATGGTTATAATTACAGCACATTTACAACCATAAATGGCGATGGTGATCTAAACGTATCTGGAGGTGCTAATACTGCAAATTGGCCACCTCTAGGCGGTGGAAACGGTTTTGGCGGTGTTGGTAGAGGTGGTAATTGGTATGATGCTGCAGGTGTTTGTGCTACAAGCAATCGTGATTGGATGACATCTAATGTAAACCAAGGTAGGGATAATCGTGTAGGGGGTCGTGGAGTAAGAGTTCCTTAACCTAAACCATCCGTCATAACATTAACCTTTAAAATAAACAAGATGAAACGAATAATAATATTTCTGGTTATTTCCATTTCTTTAGCATCATCATATGCAAATAACTTGCAGCTTGGAACCTTAACTATCTCTGATCCAACTCACATTAGGTTTACTATCCAATGGGATAATAGTTGGAAAGTATCAGCGGGCCCAGCAAATTGGGATGCTGTATGGATATTCATAAAGTATCAAGATTGTGCTACAAACTATCTGCCTTGGCAACATGTTGGCTTAAGCACTGTTGCTATTGATCATACTGTTACCGGTGGAGTTCTTGAGGTTGTTACAACCACTGATGGAAAAGGTGTATTCATTCGCCGAATAGCAAATGGTAGCGGAAATATATCATCAGCAACCGTAACCCTTAAAATGAGTATTACTGATGCAACATATAATTATCAGCTGAATGGTGTTGAGATGGTTTATGTGCCTCAAGGAGATTTCTCTGCTGGCGATGGCAATAGAGGTGCTGGCTCACTATACGGATTTACTGGCGATGGAGCAATGGCTCCCAAGTTAATAAATGCAGCCGTACAGGCTGCTGGGTTAACTACAGCACAGTATTTATCTAATCCTGCATGGGGATCAACCGCTGTATTACCAGCAACATTTCCACTAGGTTACAACGGGTTTTATGCAATGAAGTATGAAATTAGTCAGGAGGAATACGTTGCTTTTCTAAATACAATCACTTACGATCAGCAAACTAATCGTTTTGCTGCTTCTCCAAATTCTATTGTAGGAACTTTTGTTTTGGCTGGTTCGCCAAACCCATCTCATTGCCGGAATGGAATAAAAATCAAGACCCCGGGCACGGTTAATAATATTCCTGCAGTTGTTGGATGTGACCTAAACCTAAATGGAATTTTCGACGAAGCCGATGATGGAAAAGATGTTGCTTGCAACTGGCTGAATTGGACAGATCTTATCGCTTATCTTGATTGGGGTGCCTTAAGACCAATGACCGAATTTGAGTTTGAAAAAATATGTAGAGGAACTGCTGCACCAGTTATTAATGAATATGTTTGGGGGACAACAACTATTACTGCAACAAACTCGGGTGGAATTGCCTATCCAGGGGCTGTAAACGAAGTATCGTTGTCCATTGGAACAGGACTTTGTGCGTATGCTGTTAACGTTGTTAATAATAGAGGTCCGCTAAGATGCGGTTTTGCTGCTACATCAATTACGAATCGAGCGCAAGCAGGTGCCGCCTACTACGGAGCGATGGATATGGCAGGCAATGTTTTCGAGCAATGTATTGGTGGTATGAGTTATAATTATAGTTTATTCAGCAATACTCCAGGTGATGGTAGTTTAACGGGAACTGGTACTGCGGATACACCAAATTGGCCTCCTAATGGTGGTGGCGATCAAGGAGGTATTGTACGTGGAGGCAACTGGTACGATAATGGCGGGCTATACTGTATTACCAGCAATAGAGATTGGTTAAATAATGGAGTTAATAGAAATAGAGATTATAGAGTGGGAGGCAGGGGTGTACGGTAAAACTATATCTAATCGCTGATGCCCGTACCATTCTGACTGGATTTTTTCTAATAGAAACCAACAAACTATTGAATGCTTTTTCGGAATAAATATACATTCCTTTTAATATTACTATTTAGTATTTCTCAAAATATATTTGCTCAGTATAAGGGAGGTAATTCAAATGGTGGAGATAGTGAATCGCTCACTCAATCTCCCTGCTCACCTCCCGAGAATACGAGCATATATTTTGGTGGAGATGCTAATGGCGCTCAATCGGTTAGTATTCTACAGTCCATTTGCGCAGCTCCGATCAATATAAGCATATATTTTGGCGGTAATGCAAACGGTGCTTCAGCACAACAATTAATCCAGAATATTTGTTTAGCACCCGAAAACCTTAGCATTTTTTTTGGTGGAAGAGGAGGGAAATCAATCCAAATATCATCTATTTGTACTCCACCCGAAAATAGTAATATATACTATGGTGGAGATGCCAATGGTGCTTCTTCGCAATACATAACAAATTGTCCGGTTGCATTACCCGTTAATATTTATAATGGGGGTAATACTGATGGTTATTCAAAAGGTTTATTATCCCAATCATCTTGCACTTTATCTGAAAATTATAATGTTTTTTTAGGTGGAAATGCTGATGGATTCTCCCAAAAAAAATTTATTCAATCAGTTTGTTCAACCCCCGAATCTTTTAATATATTTTTCGGTGGAAACGCCGATGGGTACGCACACAAAGTTTTTTTACAATCCATTTGTCCTCCTGCCGATAACTCAACAATTTCTTTAGGTGGTAATGCTGATGGTTATTCTTTAGGTACGCTTACTCAATTAGTATGTTCAAGCATCGAGAATTCAAATATCTTTTTCGGAGGTAATGCTGATGGGTATTCGATTCAAAATCTTACCCAAAGCTTGTGTGCAGCTCCTGAAAATAATTTTATTTTTCTGGGAGGCAATGCCGATGGACAAGATATTAAAGGTTTAACCCAAACCATTTGCTCCGTTCCTGAAAATTTTAATATCTTCTTAGGGGGAAATACTGATGGTTATGCATTCAACCGTTTATCTCAATCAGTTTGCTCTGTGCCGGAGAATTTAAATATTTTTAAAGGTGGTAGTACAGATGGTTTCTCCCAATCAAAATTCGCTCAATCGGTTTGCTCTAATCCTGAAAATTTAAATATTTTTAAAGGAGGAGCATCGAATGGAGATGCATTTCAATATTTAATTAACTGCACCCTACCTGAATTAATCAATATCTATTTTGGTGGAGATGCGAATGGAGCTGCATTTACATTTATTTCCATTTGCCCTGTAAATACTTATCAAGTAAATATATTTAATGGTGGGAATGCTAATGGCGGAGCAAATCAAAGGATAATTAAAAACATTTGTACACCACCAGAAAACTTGAACATATACGTAGGTGGCAACGCAAATGGTGCTGATAATTTGAGCGCTATAAGAAGTGTTTGTATTCCACCCGAAAATCAAAATATTTATATCGGAGGTGGTGCTAATGGAGGAGCAAATATAACTACAATTAGATCTATTTGTACTCCGCCCGAGAACCTTAATGTATACCTTGGTGGTAATGCAAATGGGGCATCAAGTCAGATAATCAAGCCATCAATTTGCTCAACGCCAACAAACTGGAATGTTTTCTTTGGTGGAATAGCCGATGGTTATGCAACACGATCTCTTATACAACCATATTATTGGACAGGTATTGTTGATCATAACTGGCATAATCCTTTAAACTGGTCGTTAGAAGTTGTTCCCGATTTCAGCTCAATGGCAATTATACCTAATGTAGTCAACTATCCAATTATTTCTATTTCAAGTGCTTTGGCTAGATCAATTGTTCTTCAGCCAAGTGCAAGACTCGATATAAATAAGGATTTAACCACAGAATTTAGCATAATAAATGATGGGACAATTAATATCACAGGATCTCCAACCATAACTATTGGAGGAGACTTACATTGCGAAAATGGGTTAATTTCTGCAGGCAATGCAAAGTTCATATTCAATGCTGCAACAGGAATTCAAACTGTAAATTTCAATAATTCTAATGTCTATAGTATTGATATTGCAACGTCTTCTGGAGCTTCTTGTCAGCTAGCTTCGAATATTACAATTCTTCAAAACCTTAATATCATATCGGGGAATTTTAATGCATCAACCTACAATATTACTATAAATGGGAATTGGAGTAATGCTGGAATATTTACATCAGGTACTGGTGCTGTTACTTTTAATGGTACTGCTCAAACCATTAGTAATTCTCTGGGTGAGCATTTTTATAAATTAGTTTTACAAAATAATTCCCAACTCGTAATAAATAATAATATTCAGGTATCAAATAATCTTACACTTAACTCAGGAACCATTTCAACTAGTGCTAATATACTTACATTAGGATCGGGTTTGGTATCACCGGGAACATTAGCGTATGTTTCGGGTCGTATCGTTGGAAAATTCGAGAAATGGATCACAAGTAATGGCTCATATTTGTTCCCTGTTGGCACAACAGTTAGCAGCCAAACAGTAAATTTTGCCGTAAATAGCGGCTTAACGTCAGGTTCAATACTCGTTTATTTCGTTTCAAGCAATCCAGGTAGTGGCGGTTTGCCAATTGCAGAATCAGGTGATATTGTTCAAAATCAGTTTAGCGAAGGCTACTGGAATATTACAGCTATTAATGGTTTTGCCGTTGGCAATTTCAACGTTTCATTGGAGGCCACGAATTTTACTTCATACTATCTTAATTCGTATACAAGGGTAATAAAAAGAACAAATAATGGAGGGTGGCATTTTGATGGGAGTCATGTTAGCGCTGTATCGCCAAATTGCTTTAGAAATAATTTAACAGGAGGGATTTCTACACTTGGTACTCAGTTTGGTATTGGAGACATGTTATGTTATGGCGGCAGTGTTTTGGACAATTACTTTATATTGATAAACCAAGATGTACCTGCGTTTGTAAATGTTAATATAGCAAAGGGAGGTGCGGATTTGTTTGTTTATACATGGCAATATACTGTTAATGCTCTAGCTATTCCTGGGGACTCTAACTGGACAAATATACCTTTGTCAAATACAAATGCATACGATTATGGAACCCTTACAACTACTACTCGATTTGTTAGAAAGGCAATATCTGTTGGTTGCTTAGCTCCAGTTTATTCAAATGTGTTGAATATTACTGTGAATTCTTGCCCTGTTACTCAACCAATCTTCCATATACCTAACTCTTTTTCATTCTAATGGTAGCAAGAAGTAGTAAAAGATAATATTCCTTTTGCTTAATGTATACGATTATAATGGTGAAGTGTCCGCAACAAAAAAAGGAAAAGAGGTATAGTCAATATGAATTTAGCGATTCCGAAGTAGTTTCTAAAGCAATTTCGTGAGAAAGAATCTTAGTTGGGACTTATTCCAAAGAATGATCAAATAAATTATTACTCCTCTTCTCCTGTAAATAGAAAACGCTATTCTTTTTTACATCCAAATCGAGACATGTAGCGTTTTCTAGCCTCTTCAGGATCAGCTCCAGCAGCAATATAAATTATAGTTCTTAAGTTAATCACAACTGCTTGCATCTTAGCTAAATCAGGGGTCTTAACAATATTCGGTTTCTTTTCGTACATAAATAGCTTCCTTACAATTAATGAATTAATTAACTATAAAGGTAGTTCCAATTAACGGTTAATTCATGTTGATTTTGAATAATAACTTAAAATAAATCAATTAATTAAGTATTTAATCGTTTATATCAATAATAAAGCCTATATTGCACCCATAATTTAAATTCATAAAATGAACAACGGAACAGTAAAATTTTTTAATGATTCGAAAGGATTCGGATTTATTAAAGACGCAAACTCATCTAAAGAGTATTTTGTACATTCAACTGGCTTGAAAGACAGCATCAGAGAGAATGATGAAGTTACTTTTGATTTAGAAGAAGGTAAAAAAGGATTAAATGCGGTAAATGTTAAACTAGCATAGTCTAAATAACATAAAACGTTTAAAATCTTGAGTCCCGCTGTTTGCGGGACTTTTTTTATATGAAAAAATCCGAAGTCAAGAGACTTCGGATTCTAGGTAAGAAGAAAGACATTTGACTACTTAATCTCTTTCAAAATAAAATAAACTACATTCTTAATACCCTCGTCAAAATTTGCACAACCCATCTTTGCATCAAGGTTGTACTGTGGGATAAGAGTAAAATTATCGAGATGAAATTCAAGCTTCAACTTTTTCGAAGTGCCTATTAGGTCAGGGGAAAGTCGCCCATTACTTACCATCGTTGTAAATATTATTATATCGAGATTCTGCTTGATCGAGCTATCGTTCCTACGAACCTCTAAAGCGGTACAATGGGTTTTAAGAACCAACTTCTTTTTGTCTTTATTCATCCTGTAAATTGTCAATCCGTAGGTCTCAATGGTAGTAGTGGCCATAGGATTAATACCAGCACACGAAGTTTCGTAGGAATACTCAGTACCTTTATAATTCACTTTTCCGGAGTAATTATTAGTATTTTGTGCTAACAAGAAATTGGTTATTCCTGCAATAGCAAGAATTCCTATTATTGAAATAAATCTTTTCATAGTGTGGATTTAAGTTAGTGAATACGTTAAGTAAAGTTATTAAATCAATAGATGTTATACCAAGTATTATGCCAATACTTCTTATCTAAAACTTTTATTAATTTACTTTCCGATGCAGAACTTTGAAAAGATATGCCCTAGAATATCGTCGGTTGTAATATCGCCTGTTATCTCGCCGATATAGTGAATGGCTTGCCTAATATCGATAGCTAGTAAATCGCTTGATAGGTTGTTATTTAAACCTGCAAGGGCTTCATCGAGGTTTTCCTTTGTTCTAATCAACGATTCGTAATGGCGTACATTGGTTACGATTACCTCATCGGTTTCGGGTTGTCCATGTAAACCAATATTAATTAGGTAATTGGTGAGGAGGTCTATATTATGTCCTGCTTTCGCAGATATTGGAAGTGAGTAAATATTCGGATAGCTTTCTTTTAACTTAGTAAGTATCTTATTTATATGTTCCTTATCAGCCTTATCCTCCTTATTTACAAGTACAATTAATGTTTGATCGCTGGTGATGTTCTTGTTTATCTCTTCAACAGACTGTATTATCTCCTCATAACCTATTTGCGCATCAACAATAAGTAGAATAACCTTTGCTTGTGATATTTTTGCGTAAGCACGCTCAACACCAATCGATTCGATGGTATCGCTAGTATGACGTAATCCCGCTGTATCGATAAACCTAAATGAAATTCCACCAAGGTTAATCGTATCCTCAATGGTATCTCGGGTTGTGCCCGCAATCTCCGATACAATTGCACGCTCCTCATTTAATAATCGATTTAGCAAGGTTGATTTTCCAACATTTGGTTTACCGGCTATGGTTACAGGAATACCTTGTTTTATTACATTTCCAAGCTGGAATGATTTGATCATCTTCTCGATAACAGAAAGAATCTCGTTTATAAGGCCTACAAGCTGTTTACGATCGGCAAATTCCACGTCCTCCTCGCTGAAATCGAGTTCAAGTTCAATTAAGGCTATGAAGGTCAATAGCTGTTCGCGGAGTTCCTTTAATTTATTGGAGAAACCTCCACGCATCTGCTGTAGCGCAACGCGACGTGCTGCTTCGCTCGAAGATGATATTAAATCGGCAATGGCCTCGGCTTGCGAAAGGTCAATTTTTCCATTTAAGAAGGCACGAAGTGTAAACTCACCGGGTTGAGCCAACCTTGCACCACTCCTAACAAGTAGTTCTAATATTTGCTGCTGAACGATTTGGGATCCATGACACGATATTTCTACAATATCTTCGCCAGTGTAGGAGCGAGGTGCTTTAAAAAGGCTTACCAGAACTTCGTCAACAGGTCTATTTTCATCTAGAATAGTTCCATGATGAATGGTATTTGGTTTTTGCTCCGATAGCTGTTTTTTTCCTTTTGTTGATTTAAAAACCTTATCGCAAATAGTAATTGCATCCTTTCCGCTTAGGCGAATAACGGCAATAGCACCCATTCCGGGCGCAGTGGCAATGGCGGTAATGGTTAAATCATCAACAATCATCGTAAAAACATTTGTGCAAAGCTAATAAAAAAGTTGATTCCAATTTGTTTTAACAAATCAGTAAAGATTTGGTTTTATTGCGGGTACTAAAAAAGAAACCCGGAAATGAACCGGGTTTCTAAATGTAATATTAATTGGTTTTACTTTCCTTCAATAAATTTAACTGTGTATTCTAATGCTTCGTCAAGCATTTCGACTGGAGGATCCGCTACAAAACCTTCTTTACTCAGAAGGGCAGCCATTGATCTTGAGTAATCGATATCCTTTTTTGCAATTTGATAAACCTCATCCCAAGTATAAGGCTTACGAGCTACACCATCCTTAATAGCTTGCATGGCAACATCTGCAGCTTCAACAGAGAATACATCTGGCTCATCCATTTTAGGAACGATGTTATCGGGGTTGATTCCACGCTTTTCGGCAAAATTTGCCAATGAGTGGGCTGCTGCAATGGCCATATTATCGGTAATCTTAGATGCGCGAACGATTAAAGCACCTTTAAGAATACCTGGGAAACCAATTGAGTTGTTAACCTGATTTGGGAAATCGCCACGACCAGTAGCCACAATGTATGCACCAGCTTCTTTTGCAGCGTAAGGGTAAATCTCAGGAACAGGGTTAGCGCAAGCGAATACGATTGCTTTTGGATTCATCAGCTTAACCCAATCTTTCTTAATGGTATCAGGTCCAGGGGTTGATAGTGATATTAGAACATCAGCTCCCTTCATTGCCTCCTCCATGGTTGTAATACAATGTGGGTTTGTGCTTTCGCAAAGCTCCCATTTCCTATAAAAGCGCTCGTCAGCTTTAATATCTGCTCTTTTTTTATGAAGACCACCTTTAGTGTCAAATAGAACCATCTTTTTAGGATCGCCACCATCAGCAATAATAAGTCGCGCAATTGTAGTATTTGATGCTCCTGCACCGTAAAGTACTATTCTTACATCGCTTAACTTCTTATCAACAAGTTTTAAAGCGTTTAGAAGCCCTGCTAGGGTTACGCAAGCAGTTCCTTGAGCATCATCATGCCAAACAGGAATGCTGCACTCTTCACGAAGCACATCAAGCACTTTAAAGCAATTTGGTTGTGAGATATCCTCAAGGTTGATCGCTCCAAAGCTGTACTGACACATTTTAACAAAATCGATAATCTTTTGCGGATCGTTATGGCATCCGTTATCACGGCTATCGATGCAAAGCGCAACAGCATCAACACCACCAAGGTATTTCATGAGGAAGGCTTTTCCCTCCATAACACCCAATCCACCTGCTGGTGAACAATCGCCATCGCCAAGAACACGTGTAGAGTCGCTAACAACAGCAACAAGGTTTCCTCTGTTAGACAGTTCGAATGAAGCATCATTGTTTTCTCTAATATTTGTAGAGACCTTTGATACTCCAGGTGTGTACCATACGTTAAACCAATTGAATCCTGGTACTGGGACTTTTGGTGCAACTTGGGTTTTACCACCATAGAACTTATGAGCCTTTTCAGAAAGACGTTTTAAAAAAATTGTTTTGCCTTTGGCTTTCTGCTCTTCGTTCCAGTTCGGTGGAAAAATTGTTCCAAGGTTTTCAAGTTTGATATTGATTCTGCTCATAGCGTGATAGATAAAGTGATTGACTTTCTTTATTAATTAGAGGCAATATACGAAAAGAATAATCCTAGACTTAATTAATACAAGTGTTTTAAAACAACAAATTGCGTATATTAGAGCAAAATTTTGCAGTAATAACTTCTAAAAAAGCCTAATCGATGAGCGTACTAGTAAATAAGGATTCAAGGGTTATCGTTCAGGGGTTTACAGGTAGCGAAGGTACATTCCATGCAACCCAGATGATAGAATACGGAACAAATGTTGTTGGGGGAATAACTCCGGGTAAAGGTGGACAAACGCATTTAGGTCTCCCAGTTTTTAATACAGTTGAAGAAGCTGTAAAAAAAGTTAAAGCAAATGTATCTGTTATTTTTGTTCCACCTGCTTATGCTGCGGATACAATTCTTGAAGCTGCTACTGGTGGTATAAAGGTTATCATTTGCATTACAGAGGGAATCCCTGTTGCCGATATGGTTAAAGTAAAGCATGTATTATCAGAATTGCATGATGTTCATCTGATTGGCCCGAATTGCCCCGGTGTTATTAGCCCCGGTGAAGCCAAGGTGGGAATAATGCCAGGATTTATTCATAAAAAGGGAAGCATAGGAGTAATATCGCGATCTGGAACTCTAACTTACGAGGCTGTAGATCAGCTTACAAAACAAGGGTTAGGCCAATCAACATGTATAGGTATTGGTGGTGATCCAATAATTGGCACAACTACTTTAGAAGCTGTTAAATTACTTATGGCTGATTCTGAAACTGAAGGTATTGTTATGATTGGTGAGATTGGTGGTAGCATGGAAACCGAAGCGGCACGATGGATTAAGGCACATGGGACAAAACCTGTTGTTGGATTTATTGCAGGACAAACAGCACCCAAAGGTCGGCGTATGGGGCATGCCGGAGCAATTATTGGGGGTGATGATGATACCGCTTCAGCAAAAATGAAAATAATGAAAGAGTGCGGTTTACACGTTGTTGAATCACCTGCAATGATTGGTGAAACCATGAAGAGAGTTTTAAAAAAATAAAAATTTATTTTAAGTTGACATTTTGGGTTAATGGAATGATAGAATTGTGAATAACCTATTCTATTATTCCATTTTCCTTTTGAAAAGTACTTAATTGAATAAACGAATAATATGAAAAAATATTTAAAGATAATTCTGATTGTACTGGCAATCGTATTAGTATTTGCTGGCTATTTTGGCTACCAAATTTATCAAATGGTAATGGGGAATAAGCCTCTTACCGGAAAACAGGATGGTTTACCTGCTCAAATGGCTTCGATGCCCTCTATTACAAAGGGCTTTGCAGATTGGCCTAACTGGCGAGGCGCCAATTTCGAAGGTAAAAGTGCATCGGTTGGTATAAAAACTGATTGGTCGAAGGGGCTTGATGAACTTTGGCAGGTAAATTATTTGTGTCAGGATAAGGCAACGGCATCATGGTCGGCACCAGTGGTGCAAGGGAATAGGTTAATTATACCTGGGAGAGATTTGAATAATGATTTGGTTTTTTGCATCAATTCAGAAACTGGTGAGCTAATTTGGTTAGGTTCATATATGGCTAAGGCTGAAACAGCTCACGGTCCAGGTTCTCGTGCTACTCCCTTTATTAAAGATGATAAGGTTTACACATTCGGTCGTAGCGGCGATATTGTTTGTTGGAACCTTGAAGATGGTAAACTATTATGGAGAAAAAATGTAAAGGATGAGGGAGGCATTGAACCATCATGGGGATTTTCTACCACACCACTTGTATTCGAAAATATGGTGATTGTTCAGGGTGGAGGCAAAGCCTTGGTTATTGCTTATGATAAATTAACTGGCGATGTTCTTTGGAAATCGAAGGAAGGTGAGGTTGGCTATGCCGCTGCAATTACCATGAATATTGAGAACGAAAATAAACTTCTGGTTTATCACGGTACTGGATTATCATGTTTAAATCCTTCTGACGGTAAAGCGTTATGGACTGTTCCTTGGCCAACCGAATATTTTGTAAATGCAACAACTCCAGTTGTATTTAATGATATAATATTTCATACATCGGGTTATAAGATGGGTTGCGAGGCAATTAAAGTTACTAAGAGTGGTTACACTGTTCTTTGGAAGAATAATGTGATGGAAGCTCAGCATTCAGATCCAATTCTTATTGATGGCTATATTTATGGTTATTCAGGCGAAAGTTCAAGGAATGTTGGGAAATTTGTATGCCTTGAGCTATCCACAGGTAAAGAGATGTGGAGTACTGATGAAATAGGGCAGGGGACTACTACTTTCGTTGATGGTCATTTAATTTGTCAGGACTTAAAAGGGAACATATTTATCGTAAAACCTGAGCCTGCTGCTTTCAAGAAAATAGGTGAGATTAAACCAGCAATTAGCGATGTGAAAAATCTTGCATGGACAGTTCCAGTGGTGGCAAACGGGAAACTTTATCTTCGATATATGCAGCAGCTGATATGCTATAATTTAAAGCCTTAAAAAACTCACTTAATTGGAGATTAATAGATTCTTTTAAAATCTATTTGTATATCCGCAAACAATCATAATTCATAAAATTGCTTACCTTTGAATAAAAAAAGCATGAACCTATTCAGTTTTACAGCACATTTCGGAAGTGAAGAAGCCTGTCGTAATCATTATAAACAAGAAAGGGACAAGGTTGG
>JANYLA010000007.1 GCA_025361485.1 Bacteroidales bacterium | reverse complement strand
GTCCCTTTCTTGTTTATAATGATTACGACAGGCTTCTTCACTTCCGAAATGTGCTGTAAAACTGAATAGGTTCATGCTTTTTTTATTCAAAGGTAAGCAATTTTATGAATTATGATTGTTTGCGGATATACAATTTCTATTCCTTTTGAAACTTCAAATGCTATAGAATAAAATCAATTCTTATTTTATATATGCGATAAAGTTTTCCAAATCTTGAGCTGTTTTAGGTTTAATTTTAAAAAAATATTTGAGAGAAATAACCACCAAAAATAGCAGTTTGCATGTCTTAAAAGAAAACATCTATATAAAAATACAACTCATTGAATCAAAGTAATTCATATATTTAATAATAACTTCTGTCAAATTTTAAATTTATAGTAAACCGGAATTTGTATTATTGTTAAAGGTTTATTATAAAATAAACGTAAATACATAACAATCAATATATTAAATCTAAAAGTTGGCAATGTTTAAGAATTCAAATAGAATAAATAGAATTGAAAAGAGTTTTTACGACCTTCTATCATCAAGAATTAAGGGAAGCTTAGTTAATGAAGATATTCGGAAAGTCACACTTATTAACATCTTCGCGATTTTTGGATTATTCTATCTGTTGTTTTATAGTTATCGAATGTACTTATCCGGCGACTATAATCTTTCCATTATTTATATTTTTGTTGCCGGTGTAGTTTTATCAATGCAGGTGTTATTAAGGTATAGCAGAAGAGTTACTTTAAGCAGCCATATTTTTGTATTAAGCCTTTTCTGTTTAGAGCTTTACTTTCTGTTTCGGAATGGTTCAACGATTCTTCATGTTAAGAGTTACTACATTTTCCCTGGTATATACTGGTACTATATTTTTCCTTTATTAAGTTTATTCCTTTTCGGCAGGAAAATTGGAACGTTCTACAATATCGTTTTAATTGCAATAACGATATGTTTTTTCTCAATTGATTCTCCAATGACACAGCTCTATGACATGGAGCTTAAGGTTCGATTTTTATCCATTTACAGCCTTATTTTTTTCTTTGCTTTCTTCTTTGAATCTATTCGGGTAGTAACCTTTGATGCTTTTCTGAAAATGCAAGAAAAGAATGTTGAGTACTCAAGAAGAATAATGGATAAGAACAAAGATTTAAGAAGGACAAACAAGGAGCTATTGATGCTATCCGAAGAGGTTCGAGTTCAAATGGAGTACCATAAGGATTTAAATGTTATGTTGGAAGTAAAAAACGAAAAAATTGTTTCTCAAAACCAACAACTCGAAATTCAGAGTAATGAAATAGCAGACCAAAGAGATCTTTTGCTGATTCAGAAACAGAATATTACCGATAGCATACTTTATGCTAGCCATATCCAGAAAGCGCTTCTACCTTCAGATGATATTATGAACGATATTTTCTCAGATCATTTTATCCTTAATAAACCTCGCGATATTATTGGGGGTGATTTCTATTACGTTAAAAAAGTTGATAACACGCTTGTGCTCGCTGTTGCTGATTGTACCGGGCATGGAGTTCCAGGTGCTCTTTTAAGCATGTTGGGCATTTCATACCTAAATGAGATTATACATACCAAAGAGCTTTCGGAAACAAATGCCATTCTAAATGAGATGCGCGATAAGATAAAACTTGCATTGCATCAATCAAATCAGACCAGAGAAGCGAAAGATGGCATGGATATGGCTCTTATAGCAATTGATTTAGATTCTAAGATTTTGAAGTACTCAGGAGCCAATAATCCAATCTATATTATTAGAGACTCAGAGCTAATTGAACTAAAGGCTGATAAAATGCCTATTGGCATTCAGCCTAACGAGAAGCCACATTTCACCAATCTTGAATTCCAACTTCGAAAGAATGATTCGATCTATCTTTTTTCCGATGGTTATCCCGATCAGATTGATAAAGAAACCATGAAGAAATTCTCGCTAAAGAATTTTCAAAGCCTGCTTTTGAGTATCACAAATCTGAATATGGCAGATCAGAGGGATGAGCTTGAAAAGGTGATTGAGGGTTGGCGAAAAAATGCAGATCAAACCGATGATATTCTTGTTGTTGGGGTTAGAATATAAAAAATTAGCAATAAAGTTTTTAGGGACGTTTATAACCAGGTTATCTGATATTCGTCAAACTCCGCACCTAAATTTACCTCTTTTGTAAGATTGACCACAACACCTACAACACCTGATTTTCGGATTAGCCCATCTAATAGCCCAATCTGGAGTACGCTATTAAAGTTTTGAGTTTTTCGCATTACAATCGATTTCTCATTAGAGCTAACAATTTCCCAACCTCTCTTTTTTGGATCATGAACTCCCTTTTGAGCTGTAATAATTAGTGCTTTCATTACATCAATCGGTGGGCATTTACCTACGATCATATTGTTTTTAATCATCATTTCATAGGTAGATTCTCCTATCGCTCGTCCTATTCTGATAAGATTAAATTTCCCCAATTTTTTTTCAATCCAATCACACATTTGAATGTAGACTTGAATTGGAATTTTGTTAGTTGGTTTAGAAAAATCATAACCGCTAGCTAGGTCAAACAGCTCTTTATACTCTAGCTTTTTGTCTTGGTAGTTTTTTAAAACGTCATCAATGACTCCAGCATATATTGTAACGTTATCAGTTGATTTGTCCATGACTAAAAAGTTTTTTAATGTTTAAGAAATTTTACTATTGAACTAAATTTATTAAAATTTCAGTTTTGAATATGTCTAATAAATAAGAATAGAAATGTAGCATTTCAAGTTCACAAATAGTCAATTAATGGAATGTTTTTAACGGAATAGAAGATATCTTTAAATTTTCATAACATATAGATTACTAGCAAAGTACGTATTGTCTTATTTGATGATTGAGAATTGTCTAGAATATTTGGTAAAAATAACTGAGGGAATGTTAAATGGATGTTTTATTATCTTTTTAATGGTTGCGAATAAGGGGTCTACAGAAAAATAATATTAATTGCTTCGAAAATAAGAAAAGTTAAATTCTGAATTTAGGTGAAGAGCACTAGGAATTGATTATTTTCTTACTTTTTTTCAGAGAAAAAAATTGTTAAGGGCTTGATACCTGTATTCAAAAATTTGTCTAACCTTTTTATCAACAAAAAGTTTTCTGGCGACCCAGCCGAAAATTGATTTGCCAATAGGAAAAAAGAAACAATAACGGATGTTAAAACTTCGGAATGCAATTTCTGACTTTCATTAGAGAGGTTGATATCATTTAAAAGTGTGAATAACCTTCGACTGAACCTACTCTTGAAAATAGATTCTTTTAACCCTTTGTGATATAGAGGTAAGCACTTCGTAGGGTATGGTTTCTAGTGATTTTGAGATGTCGAAGATGGTTGGTTTTTTTCCAAATATCACCACTTCATCACCCTCTGATACCTCAACTCCTGTGGCATCGAGCGTACAGGTATCCATGCTTATATTTCCAATGGTTGGCACAAGTTTACCGTTAAGAAGAAAACAACCATTACCATTGCTGAGTTTGCGATTTAAGCCATCGGCATAGCCTATGGGGATTGTTGCTATGGTTGAGGGTTTGGTTATTATACCCTTGCGGTTATAGCCAACAGTTTCGCCTGATTCTAGATATTTAACCTGAATGACGTGAGTTTTTAATGTACTGACATTTTGTAGTTTAGATTGATCGACAGCGCTAACTCCATAAAGACCAATTCCTAAACGTACCATTTCAAAATGAGCTTGTGGAAAACGCTCAATCCCGGCTGAGTTTAGAATATGTCGAATGGGTGAATAACCGATTGATTGGGATATCTGATTGTAAATCGAGGTAAAACTATCAATTTGATTTTGCGTAAAATCATCATGCCCAATATCCTCACTGGCTGCAAGATGAGAGAAGATACTCTGAACCTTAATACTTGAATGCTTTTTAAGCCTATCAATCAGTTCGTCAGCTTGATTATTGGTAAAACCAAGGCGATGCATTCCTGAGTCTATTTTAAGATGAATAGGATAAGTGCCAACACCTGAACGGTCGAGTATTTTAATGAACTCATCTAATCCTGAAAAGTTGAATATTTCGGGTTCAAGATTGTACTCAATCATCAGTTCGTAGGTACCAAAAGATGGGTTAAGAACAATGATTGGCAGCGTAATTCCTGCTTCGCGAAGCGCAACCCCTTCGTCGGCAAATGCTACGCCGAGGTAATCGATTCGGTGAAATTGAAGAAGATTAGCAATCTCGTACGAACCGTTACCATATGAAAAGGCTTTAACTAAAACCATAACCTTAACATCGGGTTTAAGCAAGCTACGAAAGTGGTTTAGGTTATGCTCTAACGCGTTTAGGTTGATCTCCATCACGGTGCGGTGTGACTTGCGCTCAAGAATAGCCGATATTCTTTCGAAGTGAAAGGATCTACTGCCTTTTAGCAGTATTGCAGTGTTGGATATTTGACGACGCGAGAAGCTATCGAGGAATTCATTTGTGCTCAAAAAAAACTCCTTTTCAATATTGAATAGATTAGCAAATTCGCCAATATCTTTTCCAATTCCAATCAACTTATCGACTCGTTTATCGGTTATAAGTCTTGCCACTTCTGTATAAAGAGTTTTAAGCGATTGCCCGCTTTGAAGAATATCCGAAAGGATTAGCATTCGTTGAGAATGCTGTTTTTGTTGAAGAAGAAAATCGAGAGCAATATTTAGTGATCCAATATCTGAATTGTAGCTGTCGTTTATCAGCGTACAATTGTTTATTCCTTCTTTAAGCTCCAGGCGCATGGCCACTGGTATTAATCGTTCCATCCTCGAAGAGATAGGTTCAAACTTAACACCTAAAATCAGCATAAAGCAATAGCAGTGCATAGCATTCTCAACCGAAGCGTTATCGGTAAATGGAATGCTGAAATTGGTTTCTACCTCCTTGTGAATCAGTTTAATTGCTGTTGAGCCGTTATTTTTGCTAATATTTATAATTTGAATATCTGCATTGTTAGAATGGCCCCAAGTAAAAATATTTTTGATTGCTTTTTCTTTGATGATAGAATCGATTAGCAGATGATCCTTGCAGTAAATAAGCTGTTTTGTGTTTGTAAAAAGTTCAAGTTTTTCAATTGCTTTTTGTCTTAGATCCTCGAAATTTTCCTGATGAGCATTCCCAATATTTGTAAAAATTCCATAATTAGGTGCTATAATTGATTCGAGTTTTTCCATCTCATTAGGGAGCGATATTCCTGCCTCAAAAAGCCCAATTTGGTATGTTTCATCCATTTGAAGAACCGAAAGTGGAACACCAACCTGCGAGTTAAAGCTTTTAGGGCTACGTACAACTCGGTAATCGGAAGATAATAATTGGCTTAGCCATTCTTTTACTATAGTTTTTCCATTACTCCCTGTTATCCCAATCACTGGATAAGAGAATCTGCTTCGATGGTATGATGCTAATTTTTGAAGTGCCTCAAGCGTATCGGGAACATGAATAAATGTTGCTTCGGGGAATTGATCGGAATAGTTATTGGTAATACTAACAACAAATGTTTTAACACCATGATAATTGTATAATTCGGGTATAAATTGATGCCCATCATGACGTTGACCTACTAATGCAAAAAAGAGAATGCTATCACCACCTGCAACAGAGCGGCTGTCGATTGATACGGTTTTAATTGTCGTATCGGCCTTGCCTGTTACTCTGGCATTAATAATATTTGCTATTTCTTGGACAGTATAGTTAAGCATTAATCTTTATTTAAGCCTTTTTACTTTTCCTCGTGGCTCTATTATAGCATGTCCTGCAAAGTGGTTCATATATATCCATTTCGCCGAGCAGCACTAACTTTTCAGATTCTGATTTACGATGAGTGTATTGGGCTAAATCTCCACAGTTTACGCATATTGCATGAACTTTTGTTACATACTCAGCACAGGCCATAAGCTGAGGCATTGGTCCAAAAGGAACTCCACGGTAATCCATATCAAGTCCGGCAATAATTACTCTAACTCCTTGGTCAGCTAGTTTATTACAAACCTCAGTTAGCCCCATATCGAAGAATTGGGCTTCGTCGATTCCAACCACATCAACATCTGATGAGAGTAGAAAAATATTTCCCGATGATGATACTGGCGTAGAATGTATAGAATTTGCATCGTGCGATACAACGGCTTCTTCAGAGTAGCGGGTATCGACTTGAGGTTTAAAAATTTCAACCCTTTGCTTGGCAAATTTAGCTCGTTTAAGCCTTCTAATCAGCTCTTCAGTCTTTCCCGAAAACATTGAGCCGGCAACAACTTCGATCCAGCCTTTACGTTTATTTTTTTCGATTGAATTTTCTTGGAATATCATTTGCGAAAAAGCGAATTATTTACGTTAGTTTTACAAAAGTAAGCAAAATCTTATCTTTGGAATCAGAATTTATCAACATGAATAGAATCGAAAATCATAAAATTGCACTTGAACGCCTAAAAGAGGCGCAGCAACTGCTACTGCTCGCTATTGAAAAGGGGGCTTTATCTTTAATTGACCGCGATTTATTATTGGAAAAACTCAGAAAGGCTTACGATTCAATTCTTTTCGAGAGTGCGATAGAGAATCCAAACATTGCTGTTCCGGCTATTAAAGAATCTATAAAAGTTAAAGTGGATAAGGTTCATGAGCCCTCAATACCGATTGAACCTGAGATTAAATCGAAAATTATTCAAGATCCAAAGACAGCTCAACCCAAGGTTAAGGCTGTTGATAACTCTAAAATAGCTGAAAAAGTTTCCATTTTTGATTCATCCGTAAAGGGTTTATCAAAAGTTGATGAAAAGATTGAAACCCCAATGGATGAGAAACCGAACGATCAATCTATCCTTAAAGCACAACCGAATGAGAGTTTGGCTGAAAAATTTCAAGGAAAACGTAAGTTTATGACCGACTCGCTTTCGAATCAACTTCAGGAAAAGCCTATTGCTTCTCAACTTCAGGAAAAACCGATAACTGATTTAACCAAGGAGATTGGAGTGCATGACAGGTTTTTATTTGTTAAGGAACTTTTTGATGGTGACAGCAAATCTTTCGAGGAAACGTTGAATAGGGTTAATCAGTTTAGTGAAATAGCTGAGGCTCTTATCTACATTCAGGAAAACTTCAGCTGGAACGAGAATAACAAAGCGGCAAATAAATTTATTGAACTGATTCGCAGGAAGCTGCTAAACGATTAATTGCAAGTATGATGGGTAAACTTTATATTGTACCAACACCAATTGGAAACCTTGAGGATATAACGCTTAGGGCGATTAGAATTTTAAAAGAAGTGTCTCTCGTGCTTGCAGAGGATACCAGAACAAGTGGTTTTCTTCTTAAGCATTTACAGATAACAACCCCTCTACATTCCCATCATAAGTTTAACGAGCACAGAACGGTTGAGCAGGTTGCGCAAAGGATTGAAGCGGGTGAGTCTGTTGCTCTCATCTCCGATGCAGGCACACCTGGAATTTCCGACCCTGGTTTCTTATTAGTTAGGACTTGTGTGGAAAAAGGAATTCTGGTTGAATGTTTACCTGGTGCAACAGCATTCATTCCTGCTCTGGTTGCAAGCGGTTTACCCTGCGATAGATTCATTTTCGAAGGATTCTTACCACAAAAAAAAGGACGCAATAAGCGAATTGAAGCGTTAAAAGAGGAGGAGCGAACCATTGTATTCTACGAATCGCCTTATAGACTTGTAAAATTTCTCCAGCAGTTTGCTGAGGTATTCGGATTAGAGCGTAGGGCAAGCGTCTCGCGCGAATTAACCAAACTCCACGAAGAAACAGCACGTGGCTCATTGTCTGAACTCATTGCTCACTTCGGAAAGAAGACTGTTAAAGGGGAGATTGTTGTTGTAGTTGAGGGAAAAAGAAAAGTTAAGGTTGAAGAGGAAGTTGAAAACGACACGGAAGAAGAGTTTAACAGTGAAGAGTAATAAAGTTCTATAAATCCTTAGGTAGTGGAATTTTGTATATTACCATTCCTAAGAATTTCTCAATTGTTTCGAATGCTTTTCGTTGCTTTCTATTGATGAATGTTAGTGCAACTCCATCAGATTGTGCACGGGCGGTGCGCCCGATACGATGAACGTAATCTTCAGGATCGCGAGGAACATCGTAATTTACAACAAGGTCAATATCCTCAATATCGATTCCCCTTGAAATAATATCAGTGGCAACAAGTATCTGAAACTTTCGATTTTTAAACTCACGCAGCACCTCTTCGCGACCACGCTGATCCAAATCGGAATGGATTGCTCGTGCGCTTGCCTTATCTTTTATGAGTTTTTTCTCAATATCCCGAACCTCTGATTTAGTAGATGCAAAAACTAATGCGCTCTGAATATTGCTTTTACCCTCAACTAGCGAAGTCAACAGCGCCAGTTTATGATGATCATCGACAAAATAGGCCGCTTGTAGAATGTTTTCGGCAGGTTTTGAGACAGAAAGGCTTATTTCTTCAGGTTTCTTTAAAATGAGTTTGGCCATTTCACGTATCTTCACAGGCATTGTAGCCGAGAACATAAGTGTTTGTCTTTTCTTTGGAAGTTTTTCAACGATCGAAATAATATCTTCGTAGAATCCCATATCAAGCATTCTATCGGCTTCGTCGAGAATAAAATGTTCTACTCTATCAAGAGATACATAACCCATTTGAAGATGCTGTAGCAGTCTTCCCGGCGTTGCAATCAGAAAATCAACGCCACTTTCAATGGCAGCCCTCTGACGATCCCAATTACCGCTATCGTTACCTCCGTATATAGCAATTGAACTAGCAGGTGAGAAGTAGGCGAAACCTTCAACCTGTTGGTCGATTTGAATGGCTAGTTCACGGGTTGGGACGATAATTAACGTATTGATATAGTTTAGCTTAACTGGTAATGATGCAAGTTTGTTAAGGATTGGAAGTACAAAGGCAGCAGTTTTACCTGTCCCAGTTTGAGCGCAAGCAATAAGATCCTTGCCTTGCATAATCATCGGAATTGCTAACTCCTGAACAGGGGTTGGTTGCTCAAACCCCATTGTTGTTATTCCTCCGATAATATCAGGATGAAAATTAAAATCTTTAAAAGTCAAAATGGTACTGTTTTTTTTGGTTTAAATATTCGACAAAGTTAAGTATTTAACGAGAACTCAGTGTAATGAATCATAAAATTGATAATCTATTTGAGAAGAAGCATCACATGAAAAAAATTGTACGATGTTTTTAGTTTATTTTCTGTTCAGTTAAATTAT
Source organism: Bacteroidales bacterium (assembly GCA_025361485.1). GTDB lineage: Bacteria > Bacteroidota > Bacteroidia > Bacteroidales > Tenuifilaceae > UBA8529. The sequence goes on along the minus strand of JANYLA010000007.1, from coordinate 10,258 downwards.
TGAAATAAGAAGTTGTATTGCTATCGCATTCTTAGTCAAACAAATTGTAATTTTAAACTCAAGTAAAGTAAAACTAATCAAATAAGTTCGAAACAATTACATTATTATGTTCGTTAGATAACTTGTTTGATTATTTTTAAGAAACTCAAAATGTAACAATTCTTATGTTTAACGGCCTTTTCAGCAAGAAAGTAAAAGTATATAAGCACGTTTTTTTTGATCTCGATAGAACTCTTTGGGATTTTGATCAGAATATGACCGATGCACTTCGAGATATTTTTTTCGATTTCAAACTCGATACTATATTCCCCGATATTAAAACTTTTATTGCCTCCTTTACAAAGAACAACGATTACCTATGGGAAAAGTATCGATTAGGAGAGCTTAAAAAGGATGTTCTTCGTTATAAAAGATTTGATATAACTTTACGTGATTACGGTGTTAATGAACCGTTAATGGCCAAAAAGATAGGAGAGGAGTACTTAAGAATCACACCTTTAAAAACGGCTCTCGTACCCAATGTGCGCGAAGTTCTAGAATACCTAAAACCAAAATATAAGCTTCATATTATTACCAATGGTTTTGATGAAGTGCAGTTTCCTAAACTCGAAAAATGTCATATTGCTCATTACTTTGATAAAGTTGTTACATCCGAAACCTCAGGCTATCATAAGCCTTGTCCCGAGGCATTTGGCTATTCTCTTTCTTCGGTAAACGCTAAGAAGGAGGAGAGTATAATGATTGGTGATGATTTGGAAATTGATATTATTGGTGCAAAGAAATTTGGGATTGATCAGATTTACTTTAATTATCACAATGCTCCCCACAAAGCAAAGCCAACCCATGAGATTCATACCCTCCTTGAGATAATGAAAATCTTATAACGTTATTTAAAATGGAATATCTGCGTCGGAGGCTGATCGGTTCGTTTCAAACCCAAACCCTTCGTTACCGCTAAGCCCATCCTCATTCATCCTCGACTTATAGGTAACAGCGGGTGATGCTGTATTAACGTTGGCTTTGTTCAAATAATCGCTATAGTCAACATCATCAAGATCGGAGAAGCGAGCCATCTCCTTTTGAAAGCGTAGCTTAATATCGCCAGTAGCACCATTTCTGTGCTTTGAAAGAATTATTTCAGCCAAACCTGCAAGTGAGTTACCCTCCTCATCTTCCATAAATCCGTAATACTCTGGACGGTGGATGAAGATTACAACGTCAGCATCTTGCTCAATTGCACCCGATTCACGTAAGTCGGAAAGCTGTGGTCGTTTATTACCTCCACGCGTTTCAACCGAACGGTTGAGCTGCGAAAGTGCTATGATTGGTACGTTTAACTCTTTTGCAATGGCCTTTAACGAACGAGAAATTGTACTAACCTCTTGCTCTCTATTCCCTTTGGTTTCAGTAGGCCCAGTCATTAGCTGGAGGTAGTCAATTATAATAATTCCAATATCGTACTGTGCTTTTAGCCTGCGGCATTTTGCCCTGAACTCAAAAATAGAGAGGGCAGGGGTATCATCAATAAATATTTTGGCTTCGGTAAGATCCTTTATTTTAACAACAAGTTGAGTCCATTCATGGGGATCGAGTCTGCCATTACGGATTTTATCCGAAGGGATTCCCGATTCACTTACAATTAAACGGTTAACCAGTTGTAAATTGGCCATTTCAAGTGAGAAAAATGCAACAGCCGTTTTATGCGTAACAGCCATATTTCGGGCCATTGATAGAACTAATGCAGTTTTACCCATCGAAGGGCGTGCTGCAACAATAACAAGATCAGATTTTTGCCAACCAGAAGTCATCCGGTCTAAATCTGAAAATCCTGACGGTACACCGCTTAAACCATCCTCACGTTTACCCGCTTCTTCAATGTTTTTGAGCGCTTGCTTAACCAGTACATTGATTTGTGATGTTTCTCTTTTGATATTGCCCTCGGCAACCTTGAAGAGTTCTCCCTCGGAGTAATCTAATAGATCGTCAACGTCGATGCTATCGTCAAAGGCACGGTTTTGAATATCCGATGATACGCGAATCAGCTCACGCTGAATATATTTTTGAGCAATAATCTTTGAATGGAATTCAAGGTGAGCAGCGGAGCCAACTTTTGATGTTAGCTGCGCAAGGTAAACAGGACCACCAATCTCCTCAATCTGGTTTTTACGCCGAAGCTCTTCCGAAACGGTAAGTAAATCGATAGGTTCAAGGCGGGTTGAAAGTTCTATAATGGTTTTAAAAATTATTTGATGGCTATCCTTATAGAAGCTTTCGGGTTTAAGAACATCAAGGATGGAGATTACTGCATCCTTTTCAACCATTATTGCCCCAAGTACGGCCTCTTCGAGATCGAGCGCTTGTGGGGGTATCTTACCTGTCTCAAAATTTGCTAGATTTGTTTTAGGAAACTTAGCATTTGTGCGTCTTTCAGCCATATCGAATTCTTTACCACAAAAATAGGATTGAACTTTGAATTCCAATCTTTTTTTTGACGGAGATTATCAACAAAAGTAAAAATTGCTCTAAAATCATTGGTTCTATTCACATAATACGACTGTTTCAATTAACTAGAAATCATCAATAATAATTTCTGCAATTTAACCGCTACTAAAGAAAGATTAATTCGTGGCTTATTTCGTTATCTTTGTTGAACGATCATAAAATTCAAACATAGCTATGCAAAAATTATCTCTCTACGTCTTATTTATCGCAGTAGCTGCGATTTTTTCATGTAAAAGCGGACACGATAATATTGACCTAAAGAGCATTAATGTTAAGGTGGAAATAAAGCGATTTGAAAAAGCATTATTTTCAGTTAATCCCGATAGTATTATAGAATCGGTACCAAAATTATCTAATGAGTTTGGTGACTTTTTTAACCTTTTTGGCGAAGGGATAATCCATATTGGTAAGGTTGAAGACCCTGAATTTTCAAATTATTTAGAGAGTTTTATAACGGATAAAATGGTTTCGGAAACCTACAGAAAAGTTCAAGAAGTGTATCCTAATCTTGATAACCTTAACGTTGAGTTTACCGATGCTTTTAAGCGATACCATTTCTATTTTCCAAATAGGAGTATCCCGAAAATCTATTCGTTCGTTTCGGGGTTTAACCAATCAACAGTTTTGGCAAATGGCATTCTGGGTATAGGCTTGGATCGTTACCTTGGTAGCGATTATATCAACTATCCACGTTTGGGTATTCCAATGTATTCGATTAATGATATGAAGCCTAGTAAGATTACCTCTGATTGCATGCGAGCATGGGCGATCGGTGAGTTTCCTTTCAACGATTCGATTGATAATCTGGTTAATAATATCATCTACGAAGGGAAATTGATGTATTTTACCAAGAAAATACTACCTGAGCAACCCGATAGCCTAATTTTTGGTTTTTCACCCACGCAGATGAAATGGTGCGATAATAACGAAAAGCAGATGTGGACATATCTGATAGAAAACAAAATGCTTTTTATTTCCGATTCATTTATAATAAACAAGTTAATTAATGACGCACCATTCACTTCTGGTTTTTCTCAAGAATCGCCAGGTAGAGCAGTGGTTTGGCTTGGATATAGAATTGTAAGTGCTTATCTAAAAAACAATAAGGAGATAACGTTTCAAAAGATGATGATGCTTCGAGATTATCAGATGATATTTAATCAATCAAAGTATAGACCTTAATCGGTTAAAATCTTAAGAAAATCAAAAAGATAATGCCAATTATAATACGGTAATATCCAAAGTGCTTAAATCCTTAGTTCTCCATAAACTTTAGAAATATTTTGAGCAATACACGCTTTAATGAAAGCAACGATTAAGCCTATTCCAAATAGAAAAATTTCAGGCTTTGAGAACACAATCGTAGTTATATAATGCTTAAATCTATACCCAATGCGATTAATACCAAAATTATAATTCCCACCCCTATGCGATAGTATCCAAATGCTTTGAAACCATGCTTTGTAAGAAAATTAATAAAAAATTTAATAGCAACCATAGCAACAATAAAAGCCACGATATTGCCCAAAAGCAACATAACTAAATTTTCCGAGAGTATATTGGCGCTAGTGGGATCCATTAATAATTTCAGCAATTTGTAACCTGATGCAGCTGCCATAGTAGGTACTGCTAAGAAGAATGAAAATTCAGCAGCATTTTTTCGCGAAAGTTTTGTAGTCATTCCTCCAACTATAGTGGCCATAGAACGTGAAACTCCGGGGATCATAGCAATACACTGGAAGAACCCAATTTTTAGAGATCGTTTCCAAGTCATATCTTGGTTTGTCTCTGGTTTGTTGAACCATTTGTCAACAAAAAGCATTAAAAAGCCACCAAGTATAAGCATTACAGCAACTATTGTGGCACTTTCGAGCATACTGTCGATAAAGTCACTTGCCAAAAAACCTATAACTGCGGCTGGTAAAAAAGCAATGAATAATTTCCAATAGAAATCAAGGTTTTGGAAAAAACGTTTCCAATAAAGCACTACTACCGAAAGAATGGCTCCAAACTGAATGCAAACCGTAAATGCTTTAACAAATACGGTACTTTCAAGGCTCAATATTTTTTGACCAATGATCATATGCCCTGTAGATGAAACAGGAAGAAACTCAGTTAACCCTTCGATGATAGCTAGAATAATCGTTTGAATAATTGTCATTTTGCTTATTGTATGATTTGAAAATTAAATTTACAAAACATGATATTTTGGAAAATTTCGGTCTCAAATTTACTTTTATAAATGTTCGAAAAAAACTTTCTTTGACTTTAGTAAAGAATTCAAGTTTATATTTTTCTATTTTTACTCAGTGAACTAATTACTCGACCCTTAATAAACTAAAAAAACTAATATGGCATCAAAACTTACAAAATGGATTTTTATGATTTCGGCCTTAATCCTAATTCCCTATTTTGCTTTTGCTGAAGGAGGAATGGCAGGCCCTTCGATTGGAGGAATCAGAATTGAGTTTTTGCTATTTGGATTAACCCTTCTCGGAGTGGCATTATTCCACAATCAAACATTTTGGGTTGCTGTTATTGGTATAGCAGCAATAGTTCTGTATAAACTGTTTTTCATTACAGGCTACCCCTTTGCCGAGCATTTTTTTGGAACTAATTCAATGGTTGATCAGTTTATCCATAAGGATATGCGCCAAGGGGAGTGGGGAATTTTAGTAAATCTTCTTGGTCTTCTACTTGGGTTTGCTGTATTGGCGAAGGTATTTGAGGAATCAGGTGTTCCCGATATTCTTCCAAAATATCTACCTAACGATTGGAAGGGTCCTTTTGTACTATTAGTTTTTGTATTCGTTATTTCATCATTCCTCGATAATATTGCCGCTGCAATGATTGGCGGTACAATCGCATTAGTAGTATTCAAGAATAAGGTACATATTGGTTATATTGCTGCTATTGTAGCAGCATCAAATGCTGGGGGTTCTGGCAGCGTTGTTGGTGATACTACCACTACCATGATGTGGATAGATGGCGTTTCTGCATTTAATGTATTGCATGGTTTTATTGCTGCTGGTGTAGCGCTTGTTATCGTTGCATGGTTTGCTGCGCATCAACAGGATAAACATCAGCGAATAACTGCCGATGCTAAGGTTGGTGCAAAAGTAGATTGGGTTCGTCTGGGTATTGTAGTGTTAATGCTAGTGGGAGCAATCCTTTCAAATGTTTATTACGACATGCCTGCTCTTGGTGTTTGGGTAGCCATACTTATTGGTGCAATCTTTACCAAGATTCCTTGGGGTGAGATTGGTGCTTCAATAAAGGGCTCAATCTTCTTAATGTGTTTGGTTACAGCAGCATCGTTTATGCCTGTTGAAACCTTGCCTGATGCATCATGGATGTCTGCGTTTATCCTAGGTTTTGTATCAGCCGTATTCGATAATATTCCATTAACAAAGCTTTGCCTTGAGCAGGGTCACTTCGATTGGGGTATGCTTGCCTATTCCGTTGGATTTGGTGGTTCAATGATTTGGTTTGGCTCATCAGCAGGGGTGGCGATTACCAATAAATTCCCTGAATCCCGCAATGTGATGCTTTGGCTAAGAAAAGGATGGCATGTTACTTTCGCATATATTATTGGCTTCTTCGTTTTACTATTAGTTATGGGTTGGGAACCAGCTAGTAACAAAAAACATCAGGAACCACCTATAGAATGCAAAGCACCAAATTGTCCTGTAAAAATTACAGCAGAGGCAATACAAAAACTAGATGAGGTTCCGAAATAGTAATAGTCAATCTCAATTATAAAAAAAAACGCCGTTGAAAAACGGCGTTTTTTGTACTAACCTAATTGATACTCTTACCTAAGGAGTCTCAATGTGATTCTACAAACTAACCTAAAATGAAAAATCATAGTCGGCTGTTTGGGAGATGAGCTAATTTTATTTAGCTCTGCTCTCAACACTTTGTAGATGTAATATAATGTAAAAGGTTGCGTATCCACACAACCTTTTTTAAGAAAAAATGAGATTAGAATTAATAAATGAACTTATTCTCCAAAAAAGAAATTTATAGTCTGCTTTAAATCGGGGTGTAAACTCTGTGAAACTGGGCATTCTCTTGCTGAAAGTTCAATTAGTTTGCGTTCTTTAGGAGAATAGTTATTGTGTGGGAAATGTAAATTAATTATTATTTCAACTACCCTTCGGGGATTAGTTCCCATAACTTTTGTCACATCGATTTTTGTTCCATCAATATTGAAACCATGTGTACGAGCGGCGATTCCCATAATAGTTACCATGCAGCATCCAAGCGATGTTGCGAGTAAATCCGTGGGTGAGAAGAATTCCGCTTTCCCTTGATTATCTAATGGTGCATCTGTAAGTATTTTACTTCCTGAATGGATATGCTGGGCTTCGGTTCTTAATTCGCCTTTATAAATGATATTTGATGTGCTCATGGTCGTTTTTCTTCTAAAGTTACATTTTGTTTATAAACCACAAAGAGCACAAAGGGTTCACAAAGTATACTCATTTGAAATTATTAATTGATAGATCTTTGTGCCCTTAGTGATATCCTTAGTGAACTTTGTGGTTATTTCTTACTTTTCTTTGATGATTTTGCCTGTTTGTTGAAATCAAGAGCAAGGCCGATCCAGTAGTCTAAATCTTTTTGATTCCTCATGCCAGCATCCTCAATCAGAATGTATCCTCTCATGGGTCGCTTTGTAAAATCCATTGTCCTGCAGCCTATCTTTTCAACAACGGTTTCATGAAGTTCTGGGTTAATCCGACACATCAGCTCATCCTTGATAATACCAACGCACATCTTCTCGTTGTACATAAAAACTAACCCTCCCATCATCTCCTTCTCTTCCATATTTTGAAGATCGACCAACCGTTCACGTACTCGGTTTGCAAGGTTCTCGTCGTAAGCCATATCAATTCATTTTAATAGATAATTAATGACTTATTCTTAATGTAAAATTAAACAGTATAAGGTGATAATTCCAGTAAATCGAAGTTTAATATTTTTGATAAAAGAAGATATAGGTTAATGTTATAGGCTTTGAATTCGGTTGGTCTTTCGATAAAATTCTCGATTGCAACTGCAAAGAATTCGTTAAGATTGGTTGCTGAATATTTGCGAAAAAAGGAGGTTTCTTCTGTGCTCTCTTTAACCTTTTGCATCTCCTTTATGGCCTCTTTTTCGAATTGGTTAACAATTGAGCTGTCGAAGAATTCGTATTCGTCATTATCAACAATATTCTCAAGTTTAAGGGCATGAGCCATTTCATGGTAACCTAAATTTACACCATCTCGCGGGTCTCTGAAACCCTCCATAAAACTTTTCCACGATAATACAATCACGCCAAGTTGATTTACTTCACCATTATGGTAATGTTTGGTAAGTCGCGAATAATAAACATCAGGATAAATAATTATCGTTCTAAAATGCGAGAAGTACACATCGGGATATCCCATGGTTATTTGTATTGCCGAACCGGCAATCAGGGCTTTCATCTCGGGGGTAATTTGTTTTATATTTCCTCTCGAAACGAATGTCTTCATATTGATAAACTTCTGAACCCTACTTTCAAAAAGGAGTCTTTCAGTCTCACTAAGTTTGTTTAGCACAGGAAAATATTGGTATAAATAAGGTTGATAAATAGGGTTTAACTTGCCGTACATTAAGTATCGGCCTATTTTATTTTTAATGAATGAACTTCCCGGCAGGTTATATTTTACGTAGCGCGAGAATGAATAGAGCGCAAATGCAATTATTATAAAAACAATTAAGGTGTTATCGGGTGATGGATTCATGTTAGTGAGATATTTGAAATAGTTATCTTTATAAATATAAAGAATATTTTTTCAGATTTTTGTAATAATTAGATTCTTAGTAATACTATATAGGAAACAACTTGAATATGAAATATTCAAAGGATGAATTCCTTAAAATACTATCAAACTATCAAGGAATATTGCATAAAGTAAGCCTTATATATTTCAGGGATAAAGCGGATAGAGAGGATAATTTTCAGGAAATTGTATATCAGCTCTGGAAATCATTTTCTAAGCTTCAAAAGGCGAATAACCTTGGTGCTTGGATATATGCAGTAGCAATAAATACATCGATATCGATGTTGAAGAAAGGTAAAAGAATGGAATATCGAGAGAACCTTCCTGAAATAATTGACTCTAAAGATTCTTATAATGAAATGGATTTTAATGAGGATGTTAACAACCTATTAAATGCAATTTGCAGATTGAATGTGATTGACAAGTCAATTATGCTTTTGTATCTCGAAGAGAAAAGCTATGAAGAAATCTCCGAAATAATTGGAATATCAAAATCCAATGTTGGAGTGAGAATTAGCAGATCCAAAGATTTATTAAAACAAAACCTAAAAAATTAAAGCCATGAAAAATAATGAATTGCAAAATGCTTGGAAGAATATTGATAGCAAAATAACTCCAAATTCAAAAGAAGAGCTTGATAAACTCTTATTATCTAAAACCAAGAGCACAATGAACCGTTATTTATATTTCATTGGTGCTTCAGGAATAATTAGTGCTGTTTTTTTGATCTTTTTAATAGTAACGATGATAAATCGTTGGGATGATATCTACTATAGAAGTATAAATCTCATATTAGTATTGTACACCGTTTTTTCAATGGTAAGTACAATAAAATCATTTACCGTTTTGAATTATAATAATACTAATGCACCATTGAAAGATTGGTTAAAACAAAGGATTGAGATGTTATCGAAGTGGTTAGCCAGCAGAATTGTTTTCTATATTTTACCGCTCATCTGTATGCTGATTATTTTATCGATACATGTTTATTTTGAACACAAACCACTTATCGATGTTATTAGAACGGAAGAATCAATTTTTGGCTTGATATTCGGTTTGATTATAGGAATAACTGTCGCTTACCTCGGTTTAAAACAGATACGGAATCAACAAAGAAATAGCCTCGAATACCTTAAGGAGGTATACTCAAATATTAGTGATACGGAATAATAAGATGTTAAATTGATAAATAAGAGGCGCCTTGGCGCCTTCTTATTTATCAATGAAAGTATGATCAGGCATAACGTAAGCAACTTTTTAGGAAACCTGCAACAATAGGTAGTTAATGTAACCATATTTAATCTTATGATGTGGCTATAATTGTTATTGTCAGGTATGCTAACTAATTTTTGGCAATTATATTAATGCAATAATTCCTGTGCCTGATTAATAGATGACTCAATTTCTTTCAAATTAAATGGCTTTTGGAAATACTTATTAATTAAATTGATTTTTATTGCATCTGCTATTTCTTCAGTTATTTCGTAGCCAGTCAGTATAAAAAAAATAATATTGGGAAACTCTTTTTTTGCTTGACTTATAAATTCAATGCCGTTCATACCCGGCATTTTCATGTCGCTAATTACTACTGATATTTCGGGATGTTCTTTCAGCCTATCAAGACCGTTAAAACCCGAATCGGCAGTAAGTACATTAAAAAGATTCTTAAAATTTAAGGCAAAAAGTTTAGTGTTGATAGGTTCATCATCAACATAAAGCACCGTAGTTATTTTATTTGTCATATCCCAAAGTTATTTAACAGGTAGTGTAATGATTGCAGTAGTCCCCTTTCCTATTTTCGATTCAAACTCAATTTCTCCGTCATGTTCCTGTAATATATTGTAGGTAATCGATAGCCCTAATCCCGTTCCTGTTTCCTTGGTAGTAAAAAACGGATCAAGAATTTTAGGTAGATTTTCTTCACTAATCCCGCAACCTGT
>JANYLA010000003.1 GCA_025361485.1 Bacteroidales bacterium | reverse complement strand
ATGCCTGCGCTGTTCTTTTATGGCGCTTACCGTAAATTATTTTCAGCATACCTTTTATGTTTCAACTATTATCGAATATCTTTGTTAAACGATATAAATTCATACAAAACATTGAACATAATTTCATAATCATAACCTAATCATAACTTTATGAAACTAAAACCGATAATTACAATTATTCTTCTATTAAGTTTTTTTTATCCATCTTTTGGTCAAATAACCGATGCTGAAAAAACATTAAAGACACAATCAGCCGACACAACAAAAGGTTGGAAAAAAGGAGCTGTTATTGGATTAAATTTATCGCAAACATCTTTAACCAACTGGGCTGCTGGGGGACAGAGTTCAAAAGCTGTAACCGGGCTATTCAGCGTTTTCGCAAATTACAAGAAAGGTAAAAACGCATGGGACAACTCGCTGGATATAGGTTACGGAATTTTAAAGCAAGATGGTGCCATATACAATAAAAAAACAGACGACAAAATCGACCTCCTTTCAAAATATGGCAGAGAGGCATTTAAAAACTTCTACTATGCAGCCCTGTTAAACTTTAAGACTCAAATGGATGTAGGTTACAACTACCCAACCGATTCAACCCGAACAAAAATATCAAACCGCTTTGCTCCAGCCTACATCATCGGTGCGTTGGGGATTGACTATAAACCAAATGCATACTTAAGCATCTTTGCCGCTCCGTTAACAGGAAAGATTACGATTATTAACGACCAATCTTTAGCAGATGTTGGTGCATTTGGTGTTGAAAAAGGAAAAAAATCAAAAAGTGAATTTGGGGGGTACATAAGGATGATTTACTCCAGAAAAGACTTTAAAAAAGAGTTTATGAAAAACATTTCATTTACTACAAAAATCGACCTGTTCTCAAACTACCTAAAAGACCCACAAAATATTGTTATTAACTGGGAAACGCTGATTGCCCTTAAGATAAATAAATACATATCCGTTAATTTCAATACCCAGTTGATTTATGATGATAAGATAAAGATTGTAAACGATAAAAACGAGGCAAAGCCAAGAGTGCAATTCAAAGAGTTACTTGGAGTAGGCTTTTCGTACAAATTTTAAACTCTTAAAAATGAAAATTGTAAGCGAATTCAAGGCATTTGCCATGAAAGGTAATGTTACCGATATGGCTGTAGGTATTATCATTGGGGCCTCCTTTGGCAAAATCGTTTCTTCAATGGTAAATGATATTATAATGCCACCGCTGGGCTTGCTTATTGGTGGGGTTAATTTTACCGATCTAAAGCTTGTGATGAAATCCGCTGTCGATAGCAAACCTGCTGTAACCCTTAACTATGGGAATTTTCTTCAGGTTATATTTGATTTCTTAATTGTTGCATTTGCTGTTTTTATGGTTATTAAGGCGATGAATGCTGCAAAGCAAAAACAAGAAGCTGCATTACCAACAACACCGCCCGCCCCAACAAAAGATCAAGTTTTATTAACTGAAATTCGTGATCTTTTAAAGAAATAAACCATACTCTCAAAAAAGCACGCAGGCTCCACTTGCGCGCTTTTTTGTTTTAATCTATTTCAAATGAACTAGATCGTTTTATCATCAAAATTCTTTTTTATTTTATAAGTTTGCTGCTGATTTTATAAACGAATACTGCCTGTTCACAATGAAAAATTTATTCAAAAAAATCAACGCATTTCTTAAAGGATTTATATTTGTAGTTAAACCACATTACCTATTTGGTTTTCTGCGGAAACCAATGCTTTTCAGCTATAACACGTTAAGCCTTTCAAAATGGATCTCGAAGCAGGACAGAAGGGGCACGTTCAATGATTTTTATACCTCAAAAAGGGATTACTCCAGAAGATATAAACTCTATCAACACGTTGTAGATTCGATGGAATTAGCTAATACCCCAATTGATTATTTTGAATTCGGTGTAAGCCAAGCGCACTCATTTCGTTGGTGGGTTAATGCAAACACAAACTCCAAATCGAAATTTTATGGCTTCGACACTTTTGAGGGACTCCCCGAAGCCTGGGGCGTATTATTTAAAAAGGGTGATATGAGTGCAATTATTCCCGACATTCACGATAACCGGGTAGAATTCTTCAAAGGACTTTTTCAAGATACTTTTTTGCCATTTACCAAAACACACGAGTTGAATACTGATAGGATTAAAATTATCCATCTTGATGCCGATCTCTTCTCGTCAACTCTTTTTATCCTTACTAGCATTGCTCCGTTCCTCAAAAAAGGAGACATCCTTCTTTTCGATGAGTTTAACGTTCCCAACCACGAGTTTCTAGCATTCCAATGCTTTACTCAATCGTACTACGTTAAAACAAATTTAATTGGAGCTGTGAACAACTACCTTCAGGTTGCTCTAGAAATCAGTGAGTAATTGTAACGATAGTTATTGCTGGAATTGCTAAATCTTTCGATAAGCAAAAGCTACAATTCTCAGCGATGGGGCTTCGCCATAAGGTCGGCTATGCGATTTCTTCTTAATTAGCACAAGTTCGCCGTTAAGCATTGCAGCTTTCTTTTTAAGTATTATATATGCTGAGTTTTCGAGCGTTTGAGGTTTTACGTATTGTTCGCGGGTGCTCGCCTCAACAACAACTTCTATTACATCAATTTCAATCATCATCTTAACATCCTTCGGATTTTCGGTAACTTTAATCTTTTCCCAATCGTTATTCTGTGGTATATCAACAGCCTTTGGTGTTATAACCTCTTTTTTGCCACTTCGATAATAGATAATATTAACCAATCTACGATCGACCTGAGTCATATTCGATTCGGCATATTTAGAGAAAAAAATATACTTTTGCGAGAATTTTCTTATCTCTACCTCGCGTTGCTCCCCGGTCATAAGCACCAATATATCGATACCTAATTTTGATTTTGGGAACGATGAAGATGCATTTGTGCCTTTACCTGTGGTATCCTGAATGAAACAATGCTCCATAGCCTTTAAGGGTTGGCTATAGAATACTAGAGTTAACATTATAACATACAGTACGTTTCTCATTATTTTGAATTCCGGGACAAAAATAGCAATAATTATACCATTGAAAAATATAGCTGTTAATTAAATTAACAAAGGCTGCTCCATTGCTAGAGCAGCCTTTGTTTCAGTATAATAACAACCTATTTCTTAAGATTGTGTTTCTTAACAAAATTTTCAAGAACACCTTTTAAATCAGGTAGTCCGATTTCAGCTAGATCATAGTAAACACGTGTGTTTGGTTTCTTAATCTTGATGATACGGTTTAAATCAATTGGAGTACCAATGATAACGGTATCGCAATCGGTTTTGTTGATTGTTGCCTCAAGATCGTGTAATTGTTGCTCACCGTATCCCATAGCCGGTAAAATAGAACCAATGTTAGGATAGATCTCATAGGTTTCTTTTAGCTTACCAACAAGGTATGGACGAGCGTCAACCTCTTCAGAAGCACCAAATTTACGAGCAGCGATAGTACCTGCACCAATCTTCATCTCACCGTGGGTAAGGGTTGGTCCATCCTCAACGATTAAGCAACGTTTACCTTCGATTAGGCTTGGATCATCAACTTTGATTGGTGATGCACCGTCAACAACGATAGCTTTTGGATTGGTTTTGCGGATGTTGTCGCGAACAATCTGAATTCCTTCTGGCGAAGCTGAATCCATTTTGTTGATTACAATCACATCTGCAAGACGCATATTTACTTCACCAGGGTAGTATGAAACCTCGTTACCTGCACGGTGTGGGTCAGCTACAGTGATAGTTAAATCTGGTTTGAAGAAAGAGAAGTCGTTGTTTCCACCATCCCAAAGGATAACATCACAACCACTAGGATCTTTCTCAGCAGCACGAAGAATAGCCTCATAGTCAACACCAGCATATATAACGTTACCACGTACTACGTGTGGTTCGTACTCTTCCATCTCCTCTACGGTACACTTGTGTTTCTTCAAATCTTCAACAGTTGCAAAACGTTGAACCTTTTGAGCAACTAGGTCGCCGTAAGGCATTGGGTGACGAACAGCAACAACCTTTAAGCCTTGAGCCATTAAATGCTCAACAACTTTACGTGATGTTTGTGATTTACCACAACCTGTACGGGTAGCAACAACAGCAATAACTGGTTTTGTGCTCTTAACCATAGTCTCGCCTGGGCCTAATAGCATAAAGTTTGCACCTGCTGCGTTAACCACTGAGCTTAGGTTCATTACGCGATTGTAAGGAACATCGCTGTAAGAGAATACACAATCCTGAGCTTTAAGATCTTTGATAAGCCTTACAAGCTCTTCCTCAGCAAAGATAGGAATACCTGCTGGGTATAATTTACCAGCTAATTCCGCTGGATATTTACGACCGTCAATGTCAGGAATTTGAGCTGCTGTGAAAGCAACAACATTATAACTTTCGTTATCGCGGAAGAAAGTGTTGAAATTGTGAAAATCTCTTCCGGCTGCACCAATGATAATTACATTACGTTTTGTCATGGAACCTCCTATTATTTAGTTTTCAATTGTTTATTCAAAAAATTGCTCGACAAATTTAGAAGTTTAAGTATCACAATATAGTTAGTAAGTAAAAATTTGACACAATGTGAATGTGAAAACACTGAAAAGCATACATATATGTTTGATTGCTATGGTATTATCTCTTTGTCAATCAAAACATGTTAAGAAACATATCTTGATTTAGGTTGTTAAAATCTCACCGACAGGAAACATCTAAAAAGCATTACCGTAAAATATTTAATACGTTATGTATTATCACCATTGATCTAAATCA
Organism: Bacteroidales bacterium; assembly: GCA_025361485.1. Lineage (GTDB taxonomy): Bacteria > Bacteroidota > Bacteroidia > Bacteroidales > Tenuifilaceae > UBA8529. The sequence continues at coordinate 7,696 of JANYLA010000003.1, read as the reverse complement.
TCTTAAATATCAGTGTTTATATTAGGTTCGCTAAATGGATAGTGTATTTTTGTAAAAGAATTTAATTTCGGAAAGAAATGGAAAAATATTTTGCCGATGCAACCGAAGACTCTCCATCAATCCTATTTGATGGAGAAAAAGGGTTGATTGAAATAACTGGAAAATCGCTTCCTGAGAATGCAATTACCTGCTATACTCCGCTTAACATGATGGTAAAAGAATATACCCAATCACCGAAACAGCTTACTACCTTAAATTTTAGATTGGTATATCTAAATTCATCCTCTGCAAAAAAAATTCTTGAAATTATCTCATTACTCGAAGATCTCCCATCTCAGGGTTATCAAGTTAATTTAAACTGGTATTATAATGCCGATGATGATGATATGCATGAGGAGGGAGAAGAATTCAAAAGAATGACTGATTTGCCTATAACACTGGTAAAAGAGCAATAAAATACATTAATATAAGCTGAATTGAAAATTTACAAACTTATCGTTATTCTTTTATTGTCGGGGGTTTTCTCGGCATCTCAAATACATTTCGCATTTGCCCAAAAACAGCTATCAGCAATACTTCAAAAGGAGGTTGATGATAATTTGGCTAAAGCAAAATCGATGGAATCGACAGGAGATTTTAGCCAAGCAGGATACTTCTACAATAGCGTAGCAACTATTCAATGGATGAATGGAATACCCAAAGAGGCTATCGCTAATTTCCAAAAGGTAATTGGTGTTTATGAAAGGATTGGTAATCGGAATGCCATTAAAAACAGCTACAATAACATCGGGATGGTTTACACCGATATGGGCGATTTCCAGAATGCGCTTATCAACTTTGAAAAATGTCTGGCTGAGACTCGTTCCACTGGGAAAAAGGCCGAAATCGTATCATCCCTTATTAACATCGCAAACACACATTCACAAGCCACAAATTATGATAAAGCAATAGCTTCGCTCGATGAGGCAATCAATATTGCCCGAGAGCTGAACGACACCAAGCTACTAAGGAACATCTATTCGCTGCTTGCAGCTGATTATGAAAAAATGGGGAATACCGAAAAATCGGCGGAATATTTTGCGCTTTATACCACCATAACCCGAAAAATTCAGAAGGAGGAAATTCAGAAGAAAGAGGCTGAAACGAAGATGATCGTTAACGAAGCTCAAAACAAAGTTCAAGTTGCAGAATCGCAAAAGCAGCAAACCCAAATTGCACTTGAGGAAAAAAAAGAGATCCTCGATAAAACTGAAAAGAATCTTCAAAAAACTGAGGAGATATCAAACATTCAAAAAACAAAAATCGTCGAATTAAATAGGGAACGGGAGTTTCAGAACATTGTAATTCGGAATCAGCAATTAATCAGAAACATTTTTATTGCAATTATTATTGGAGTGCTTGCCTTCTCTGTATTATTGGTGTTTAGCCTGTATAATAAAAAGAAAGCCAATACCCTTCTTTCAAAACAAAACGATGAGATTACCGAGCAAAGGGATATGATTGAACAGCAGGGAATGGGGCTAGTAAAGGCAATGGTTCAAATTGAAAAGCAAAACTTTGATATCACAAGTAGTATAAACTATGCACAGCAAATTCAGGAAGCGCTTTTACCTACCGAGGAAAATCTAAAAAATATCCTCGCCGATTCTTTTGTTTTCTTTAAGCCTCGCGATGTCGTTAGCGGTGATTTTTATTGGTTTACAGGCTACTCTGGGAAGAATGGTACAAACGAAAAAACACGCCGTCATCATATTAAGTTAAACAATATCCCCGACGACGAAAGCGGCTTTATCATTACTGCTGTGGACTGCACAGGGCACGGCGTACCTGGCGCATTCATGTCGATGATTGGTTTTAATCTTCTCGAAACTTTATCGCGAAGCGGAATTGTTAAGCCCAACGAGATGCTGAACGAATTGCATAAATCAATCCGCTACCTGCTTAAGCAGAACAAAAGCGATAACCGCGATGGAATGGATATGGCTATTTGCTTAATTAAAGATAATGGTACGAGTTTGGAGTATGCAGGAGCAAAAAATCCTTTGGTTTATATCACAAACGGAGAAATACATCATATTAAAGGCGACCCTGTTCCGGTTGGGGGAATTCAGAAAGAAGCCAAGCGGGAGTTCAAGTTACATACAATAAATATTGCATCACCTACATACTTTTACATCTATTCCGATGGGTATACCGATCAGTTTGGGGAGTTTGAGGATACAAGATTCTCATCTCAACAGCTAAAAAAACTTCTGCTCGAAATCCACCTGCTTCCAATGGCTGAGCAAAAGGAAATTCTTAACCAAAAAATTGTATCTTGGATGGGTAAAAATAAGCAGCTCGATGATATTATAGTAATTGGCTTTAAACTAGGCGGAAAAACCATTGAATTATCATAATTTATGTATAAAAATATTGCTTTCAACTTCCTTATAATTATTGCAACCGCTCAGCTAACATCAGGACAGCAGAACGAGCCCCACATATACGTCGATAGTTTAGGTCAGGTTTATGTTAAAGCAAATGTTCCAGCATATCTCTTCATTGAGCCTGAGAGCAACGCTAATGCTAAGATACTAATTCCTAGCAACGACCCGAAAACAAACCCAATGGTATTTGACGGTAACGGTATTCATTACCTCCACACGCAGGATGCTATTACAAAACAACCGATTAATTTTAAAATTTATGCCGATGGAATCGCTCCAAAAGTTTCTATCCGCATTAACAAAGGGCTTTTAATGAGTTCGGGAAAAAGATTCTATGTTGATGAGGGATCAACAGCCGAACTCGTTGCAAAGGATAATTACTCAGGGGTAAAAAGCATTTTCGTATCAGTTGATGGATCAGAATTTATCAATTCCAAAACTTTAACATTCGATAAGGGAAACGATTATCGAGTAAAAGCATTTGCCATTGATAACGTTGGAAACATTGGCGACACAAGTCAATTCAGGGTGATTTCGGCGGTAAATTCAATTTTAAAAATCAACAATATCTACTTTGATATAAATAGTAATAGGCTACGACCCGACAGCAAGATTGAACTCAACGATTTCGTTCAAGTACTTAATGAGTACCCCGAAATTAGGATTGAAATTCGAGCCCATACCGATAGCCAAGGCGATGCTGAATACAATCTCGAACTATCCGAAAAAAGGGCTGAAGCTGTTGTTAACTATTTAATTCAAAAAGGTATTTATGACTGGAGGTTAACATTTAAAGGCTATGGCGACACAATGCCTATCAATGAATGCTCAAAAGGTGTTAATTGCTCCGACGAAAAGCATCAGGAAAATCGTAGGGTTGAGTTCAAAATTCTTCCTATTAAATAGCTATCATTATGTTTACCGAGCGAGGATTATTCAAACCATATATGTTCAGATTATTTACCGCATCGCTTTTTATCATAATCAGCTTAAATGCTGTTTCACAGAACGATACTATTCAACTGTACTATAAGGACTCATCAGGAAAACTATTTGTTGCATCGGGGACAAAATCATACCTATACATTGGCTTATCTGCCGATGGGAGTAAAAGCGTAAAGCTATTAGGCGATAATGGCAACAAAGCAGTTCAATGGAATGGGCATGGCTTAAAGCGCCTCTCACACTTTAATGCATCATTGGGACGATGGGTTAGCCTCGATCTTTTTGCCGATGCAATACCACCAAAAACAAAACTTGGATACGATTCAAACAAAGGGGTTTTGAACGATAACCTTTTTTACGTATCAGGACAGGGAATCATTGAGCTCAGCTCAGTTGATCCTGATGCAGGTTTGCAGGGAATCTACTATTCATTGAACGAAGGAGCAACAATAAAGTACTCAAGCCCAATTATGCTAAAAAGTGAGGGTGAGTATAAACTATCGGTATTTGCAATCGATAATGTTGGTAACAAAGAGGAAACGATAACCAAAACAATTATCGTTGATAACACCGCTCCCCTGTCTCACCTCGAATTGGTTGGCGACAAATTCGAAAATATTGTCTCGGGGCGATCGAGTTTATCCATTTCAGCAATAGACGCTTTGGGTGTTAAGCAATCCTATTATCAAATTGATAGCAGCAAAGCAATCCTTTATGAAAATCCTATTAAAACTTCAACAATTTCCGAAGGTGAGCATACCATTAAGTGGTACTCCATCGATGAGGTCGATAATATTGAAGCAACAAAATCTTTTACATTCTATGTGGATAAAACCCCACCAATGGTTTTTGAGGAGATAGTTGGTAACACGTACATTATTGCCGGCAAAGAATTTTCGTCGGGTCGAAGCCAGCTAAGAATTGCCTCGGTCGATAATAAATCGGGAGTAAAAGAGATTAAGTACTCGTTAAATAGTAGCCCCTTTAAAGATTACGACAGACCAGTTTATCTCTCCGATATAATCGGCACGGCAAGTGTAAAATCATTTGCGGTTGATAATGTTGGCAATCAAAGTACCTCCGATACTCGAACCGAATCCTTTACAATGCCCTCAGTAGATATTACTGGACCGCAGATATTCAATAGCTTCATAGGATCTAAAATTATGCTAAGGGATACCCTTTGGATTGGTTCAAAAACAAAAATTTCTATATCAACCAACGACATCGGTTCTGGAGTTAACAAGGTTAACTACAGGCTAAAAGGTAGTGAAGAGAAATTGTACACCGAACCCTTTTACGTTGACGTTGAGGGCAAACATGAAATTATTTGCACCGCCTTCGACAATGTTGATAATGTAAACCTCATTTCATTTAGATTTAATGTCGATAATCAAGCTCCATCTATCTATTATCACTTTAGCCTTGAGCCGTCGGGTTGGCAAGATGATAATGGAGAGAAAATTCCTGTTTTCGGGAAAGGGTTAAAGATATATCTTGCTGCAACCGATAACATTTCGGGAATTGAAAGATTAAGCTATAGTCTAAATGGTGCAGGCGAAATTCCGTATAACTCACCTATTGGAGAGCTTAAACCCAATACAACATATACACTACTGATAAAATCCGCCGATGTTTTAGAAAACACCTCAGAACAAGGAGTAAGATTCCGGATTGAGTAGATTTTTCACCACAAAGGCGCAGAGAACTCAGAAAGAATAAAACCTCAGCGCACTCAGCTTCTCTGCGGTGATTAATTAGGACTATAAATAATTATGCTTTCCCGATTCGGCTGAAGTAAACGGTGCTATTGCCCGTTGGTAAATTCCCTGAACATAAGCTATTGCCATTCCATAGTTAGTTACAGGTACACCTGCCTCAATGGCCTGACGAAGTCGATTAAAAATCTGCTTGCGGGTAATCATACACCCACCGCATTGAATAACTAATGCATATTCTTTAATATCACGTGGTAGCTTATCTAAGCCAGCAACAACCTCGTACTCCAATTTCTTACCTGTGAAATTGCTAATCCAACGAGGAATTTTAACACGACCAATATCATCGCAGGAGGAATGATGTGTGCAGCTCTCGAGCAGCAATACTCTATCACCATCCTTTAAATCCGAAATTTTTGGTGTACCCTTTATGTAGCTCTCAAAGTCGCCCTTAAATCTTGCCAGTAAAATGCTAAAACTAGTAAGTGGAATATCCTTTGGTATTGAAGCATCAGCCTTAACGAATATCTGACTATCGGTCACCACCAATACAGGTTTAATATTTGTTTTCCGAAGGAAAGCGTCCACCTCACGCTCCTTAAGTACAACCGCAACAGCATCGTTATCCAATATATCGCGGATAGCCTGAACCTGAGGAAGAATTAACCTACCGGCAGGAGCCTCAACATCAATTGGGGTAATAAGCAATACGATATCGCCGTACGAAATCAAATCGCCGAGTAATGTTGGCGTTTTATAGGATGACTCTGGAATTGCATTTTTAATTGCTGAAACCAGCTCCTCAAAGCAATTGGGATTAGTAATACTCGTTTCTATCACCTGATGCTTTGAATACTTTCCTTTTACAAGTGCCTTAAATTCTTTGGTAAGCGGTGAAATATCGCTTTTACCATGAACAAGAATAAACGGTGTATCGGTTTTTGTGAATTCCTCAACGAGTCTATCCTCATGCTCGCCCCATGAATTATTTGCTAATACCAGAATAGCCAAATCGATGTGATTAATGGACTCTACAGTTTTCTCAACACGCTTTGTACCTAGTTCTCCTGTATCGTCAATCCCCGCAGTATCGATAAGAATAACGGGTCCAAACCCAGTAATCTCAAACGATTTTTTCACAGGATCGGTTGTAGTGCCAGCAAAATCAGAAACGATAGCAACATTCTGTCCAGCAAGCATATTGATGAGCGAACTCTTGCCGTTATTCCGTTTGCCATAAATTCCAATATGAGGCTTCGATTCTTTTCCTTTTGCCATTTCTCGTTAAAATCTACAACAAATTAAACCATAATTCCTGAATAAATTTACAACCACTCAATTTCTCGGATGCTGTAATCTAATAAGTGGTCCAATAATTGATAAAAAATTGAAAAAACCTAAAAAGTTTGTAAATTGCTCTACCCAACAGGTAAAATAAAACAACTGTTTAACCCAAAATAAAAAAGTAAAATGAAAGCAAGGATTATCGGATTAATGCTAGTGGCTGGAATACTAATAGTTGGAAACCCTGCATCTGCTCAGTTTAAAGATTTATTAAACAAGGGCGTTAATAAAGCGCTCGATAGTAAGCTTAAAAAAGATGACGAGGAGAAAAAGAAAAAGGATGCAGAAAAGAAAAAGGCTCAAGGACAAACGCAATCAGGCGATCAAAGTCAGCAATCGAACTCAAATCCAGCGGGTAACTTCATGCAGAAGAAGATGATGGGTATGATGGGTATGAAAGATGTTAAGCACGAAACAAGCTACGCTTTTACCTCAAGCATGAGCATGGAGATGCAATCGACCGATTCGTTAGGAAAAAAATCGGAAAAGATATTATACACAACTTTTTTCGATAAAAACAGCAAGAGTTTCGCCATGGAGTTTGAGGGGAAGGATAAAGAATCGGCGCAAAAGCAGAAGAGCTTAATGGTTTTTGACTATAAGAACTGGGCTATGCTAATCCTTGGCGACAAGAGTGGCGATAAGAGTGGTATTGCCATGGAAATACCAAAAGATTCAGCTATTGAAGCACAGCAGAAGCAACCAAACCAAGCAACCAAGCAAGATATTTCAAAATATAACACTTACTACAAACCAACAGGCAGAACAAAAACCATTGCTGGTTATAGCTGTAAGGAGTACGTTTACGATAACCCCAAAGGAAAATCGGAGGTTTGGACAACCACCGATGTAGCTTTCGATTACTCATCGGCATATAGCCACATGGGAGGAATGCAAACCCTTGGTGCAGGCGGAGCATACGGAATGGGCATGGTAATGGAAATGCACACCTACGATAAGCATTCAAAAGCTCAATCGGATCTTAATGTGGTGGATATTAAACCATCAAACCCAAAATCGATAGATTTAACCGGATATCAGATAATTGGTATGGGAGGACAACAACCAAAGGGAAAAGCTAAAAAATAGACATTTTTTAATTTTATTAACCGAGTTCGGCGCAGGCTATCGCCTGCGTCGTTCTATTTTAGTAGGCTCCCGATGCATCGGGACAAGTTGTGCCTATGAACACTGCCTGCAATGTAAAAAAGGTTTAAGACATTAGGCGGTAGCCTAAAAAAAAATAGTTACGGCTTAGGC
>JANYLA010000079.1 GCA_025361485.1 Bacteroidales bacterium | reverse complement strand
CCCACGGCGTGGGTTAGACCTGGCGCAGCCCTTGCTTACCAACCCTGCGGGCGAACGGTGGAACGGCTGAGTTAACAATGCAACAATAATCGTAAGCGGCGTTTTCGCTCGGTATTTATTAGTTTCAAATTCTAGGAAGGAGGAATTCATTGTGGCGGCGAGGTCTTTTTTGTCTAAATGGCAAGGCGTTTTCGACTCTTCATTGCGAGCTGAATGGCTCGTCATTCGCCTCAATCCGTATATGCGCTAACATGGATATTACATCATTGCATTAATCTTTTCCTACTATTTCTTCAATTAATCCTGAATCAACCTTAAATAGTTTGTAACCTGAATGAAGTTTTTCGAAAATTTCATTTAGTCTACTTTTGTTCGTATCGGTAATAAAAATCTGACCAAAGCTTTCATCCGAAACCAACTTGATAAAATTCTCAACCCTACCGACATCAAGCTTATCAAAAATATCATCGAGTAAAAGGATAGGTTTTACTTTAGAAATATTCTGCATGAATTCAAATTGCGCAAGCTTGAGTGCAATCAGGTATGTCTTTTGTTGGCCTTGAGAACCCTCCTTTTTAATTGGATGGTCGTTGAGCATTAGGGTAAGATCGTCCTTGTGAATTCCAACTGATGTAAACTGAAGCATACGATCTTTCGAGAAACTATTCATCAATAGCTTGATATAATCATCCCCATCGAGGTGCGATTGGTAGACCAGTTCTACCTTTTCGTCCTTCCCGGAGATAGCGGTATAATACTTTTGAAAAATTGGAATCAGCTTATCTACAAAATCTTTTCTCTTATGATATATAGTCTCTCCCATTGTTGCGAGCTGTGAATCTAAGACTTCAAAAAGATCTTCACTGTAATTCCCCCTATCTGCGATATCTTTCAAAAGTTTATTTCGTTGGGCGAGTATCCTATTATATCGGATCAGCTCTTCGAGGTACAATCTATCAAACTGAGCAATAACGCTATTGACATATTTTCGTCGTTCCTCACTACCTTCAATAATCAGCGATAAATCGGCTGGTGAAATAATAACAACGGGTAATAATCCAACATGATCGGCAAGCCTTGGATACTCTTTCCCGTTACGCTTAAAGACCTTTCCTTCACTCTGCTTTACGGCACAAAAAATATTCTCCTCCTTATCATCACGCTCATATTTACCCTGTAGAATAAAAAAATCTTCGGAATGTTTAATATTTTGAGTATCGGTGGGATTGAATGCGCTCTTACAAATTGAGAGGTAATATATAATATCGAGCAAATTTGTTTTTCCTTGTCCATTATCGCCAACAAAGCAATTTAACTTTGAATGAAGATTGATATCAACCTGACTGTAAGACTTGAAATTAAACGCTGCAAGGTGTTTTAAAAACATAATTTTCGATAATTCCTAAGTTCAAAGAGCACAAATGTACATAAGAAAAGCTGCTTAATCAACCATAAAATATTGTGTTAAAAATTTCCATATAACTTAAAAACCATTACTTTTGCAACTGCTTTGATAAAAAAGAAATCGTTTAATTATGACTAAAGATAAAAAGGACACAACCGCAAGTAGCGTTGAATCAGTAGAAAATGCGTTAACAAGAACAGAGCATTTCATTGAAACGAACCAAAAAAGTTTAACAATTATCATTATTGCAATTTTAGTTGTTGTGGGTGGATACCTCGGATACAAAAAACTGTATCTTGCTCCAATGGAGGAAAAAGCGCAATCCCAAATATTTGCTGCTGAACAGTACTTCGAAAAGGATTCATTTAAGCTAGCATTAAATGGTGATGGAAACTACCTTGGTTTACTTGATATTATTGAGAAGTATAGCCCTACTGAGACTGCAAACCTTGCTCATTATTACGCAGGTATTTCATATAGAGGTCTAGGTAAATATCAAATGGCAATAGACTATCTGAAAAAATTCAATGCTGGAGATTTAATTATTACTCCTATTGCTTTTGGGGCTATTGGCGACTGCTATGTAGAATTAAATAACCTTAGCGAAGGTGTTAATTATTACGAAAAAGCGGCAACTTACAGAGATAACGAGTTTACATCGCCTATATTTTTAAAGAAAGCGGGTATTGTTTACGAGGAGTTAAAGAAGTATGGCAAAGCAATTGAACTTTATGAGCAGATTAAAGAAGAATACCCAAAAAGCACTGAGGCTAGAGATATAGAGAAAGAGATAACCCGTGCAAAAACGTTGCAAGGTCTTTAATAAAAAGATATTCATATACAACCAACTCTTCGGGGTTGGTTTTTTTTTACCTTTACTTCAAATTAAATAACTACAAACGTTATGGCAACCAAGAATAAAAACCTATCGGCTTATAGTCCTGAGCAAATTCCATCGGCAAAAAAGATGATTTTCGGTATTGTTGTTTCGGATTGGAATCCAGAAGTAACTCATGCTCTTTTAGATGGTGCATTCAAAACCCTAGTTGAGCATGGTGCTAAAGAGGATAATATTCTTGTTAAGCATGTTCCGGGTAGCTTTGAGTTAACCCTAGGTGCTCAGTTTATGGCGGAATACGCCGATTTAGACGCTGTTATCTGCCTTGGATGCGTTATTAAAGGCGAAACACGCCATTTCGACTTTATCTGCCAAGGGGTAACTCATGGAATCACGGAGTTGAATATGAACTATAATATTCCTTTTGTTTTTGGTCTACTTACTACAGATACCATGGAACAGGCAACAGCGCGGGCGGGTGGTAAACATGGCAATAAAGGCGTTGAAGCCGCAATTACTGCTATAAAGATGGCTGCTCTTCAAAAGGAAATGGAAGACTTGGAAGAATAGTAATTAGTTGACTGTTGTTTGTTGATAGTGAGATTATTGTTCTCATCGTTTCTACTTAGTAACTCGTAATCGTGTTAACTTATTAACTTGTCTGCTTATCAAACTTATCTCAGAATCTTTCGAACAAAAGCTACAGTAAAGTAGGACATCATAAACACGCCGACAAAAGCGGTTAGATCGGCAACTAATCTTAGTATTCCAACTGGAACAATTTCACCATAACCCACAGTAAAATAGGTTATACCTGTATAATAGGCCGCTGTCCAAAATTTTGTAAAGAAAGGATCGTCAGGGTTAATGGTTGTGAGGTGTGTTTTTGCTATGTAAGGTAAAACGGTGTACATTAATGCGAAGAAAAAAATCACAACAACATTACTTAATATTACCCTTAATGGAGATGTTGCATAAAGTCCCATCCAATCAAAAACTAATTTTTTGAATCCAAATGATGGAAATGCCCAAATTGCAGAAATTTTATTTTTACTTATTGATTCTTTTAGTATTGCCTTTGATTCATTTCGTTTGAACTCGATATAGGCTTTATCCTCATCATCGTATTGCCCCGAATTATTAAAGTTCTGTTTCAAAATACGGAATTGCTCAGCCTTCTCTCTCAAGCTTGTTTCCTTTTGATTATAAATTAACAGTTCAATCTTGTTTATCTCCCAATCCAAATAAAGGATACCTAATAATCTCATCCCAGTTAGATTAAGCACTTTGACTTGCGGTGGCTCGCCATGTGTATAGAATTCAACAATATCCCTAAAGGTACAACCGGTTAAATCGAGATTATCGCAAGTGTCGACATGAAGATTAAAAGTAGAATTAAACTGACATTCGTATAAATGAAGCCCTTTAAGAATTGCTCCTTTGAAGCTAACATCAGCAGGAAAAGTAGACCGTTCGAAGATAAGCTCTGAATCTTTACCTTGATATAAATCAAAGCTAACCGTGGCGTTTCCAAAAGTGGCTCTCTTCAGCGTAACTTTACCTGATGATGCTTCTGCACCCTCAAAATTTACCTCCCCATCACCAAATACACATCGATTAAATGAGGTACGTCCAGATCCAAACTCAACAGTTCTAAAATCTGTACGACCATTCCCGAATTCGGTTTGCTCAAAGGATATATTTCCTTTTCCAAACTTAGCATAGTGAAAATCGACCTTACCCTGTCCAAAACGGGCAACTTTAAAACTTACATCGCCATCGTTAAAACGCGCATTAATGAATGATACATCACCATTTCCAAATTCAGTATTTGTAAAATTCACATCGCCGTCACCAAAATCGGCATCCTGAAAATCTTTAACACCAATATCAAAAATTGTATTTTTAAAACTAAATTCCCCTTCTCCAAATTTGGTTTGTGCTAAATCAAATTTATCAACTTTGATAAAGCAATTCGAAAAAGTAACGCCATTTGTATTAAAGGTTGATGAATGCAGCGTTAATTCTTTACCAATAAAAATCGCTCCATCAACGGTAAAAATGTCTGCATTGAACTCTCCGTATGACAGGTCAATATTGAATGTGGTTTCAAATACGGCATTACGAGCCGAAAAACCATTTATTTTAACAACGGTATTTTTATCCTGAATAAGAAATCGACGACAAGCAGTTAATGAAAAACCGTGAAGATAGCATTCGTCCAAATTCACCGTTTCACCTCGGCCAATTGCCTCATAAATCTCAGGAATAATTGGTGCCGCTAAAGCATACTCTACAATAACTTTTCCACGAATATCAAAGAGTTGAATTCTTGCAGTTCGTGGAGTTGTAAAGCCATCGTTGCGAAGGTAAGCCCGATCGATTAGTTCAACTTTAAATGTATCGAAACTGTGTGCCATTCGATGAAGGTTTTTTCAAATATACTCCGAAGACTTGGTTTTACAAAGGGTTTTGGGAAATTTCAATTGAGTTTGCTTTCAAGAGACAAAAAACACAGAGACACTGAGAGCACTGAGAAACACAGAGAATTCTTTCGTGTAGTTCCGTTATCTCTGTTCCTCCATGGTAAAAAATAACACTGTTTCTGACTCCTGACTTCGGGATCCTAACTTCTATCTTTTCCCGCAAATCGAATTATACGCACATCTTTTACAAACCTTATCGTCTGTTGTTTGAAAGAAAGGCTTTGAGGTATCAAAAATCTCCGAAAGTAAATTCCTTAATCTATCTACAAAATCATTCTCCCACCGATTAAAAGATTGTACTTCCGTTACAACTTTCGATTCGATATGATTGACGCAAGGCGTATAGCTAGGTGTTGTATTGCGAACAAACCAAAGTTCTGGCTTAATATCACTATAATTTTCCTGTTTTTTTAGTGCGTAGCAATAGGTGAATATCTGAAATACCTCTTTCGTTTTATCAATCTTTTTAGCGTCGAAAAAATCATCGATGCTAGCAAACATGCCTTTATCCTTAGCATTTCCGGTTTTGTAATCAATAACACGAATGGTTTTTCCATCGGAATCGAGCCTATCAACAATACCACCAATTCTTAGCTGATTATTTTCTCCATTGCAAGTAAATTGAATTGTTGCATTGACTTTTTCCTCTTGCTTAATGATTTTAAACGGGGTGCGCTTGATATCCGTTTTAAGCATCTTATTGATCGATTGCTTAATCTGCTCAAGTACTAGCAAGTTTCTTCCTGCAAGCAAAGACCGTATTTCCTCTTTCTCCTTTTTTAAATATATTTGTGAATAGGCTTTATCAATCAGCATATCCAGCTTTGACTGATTCTTTACAAACTGCTCTAAGTCTATTCTATCAATATTTTCTTTACCAATGCTGCTAAATATTAACTCCATAACAGCGTGAAGAATCTTTCCAAATCCAGGAAGGTCAACTTCCTCAGCTACCTCATCGGGTTCACGTATATCGGCAATGTATCTGTAGTAAAACTGTAAAGGGCAATTTAGATAAGCAGTAAACGCACTTGGCGAAAGGTATTTATTCCCCTCGTTACTAGCCAAATATCTATTAAGTTTTCCCATTACTCCCTCCGATTTATCAATCGAGATTTCATCTTGGGTTGATATTCCCAAATCAAACTTAACATCAATCCGCTCAATTTTCTTATCGCTCTCCATCAGCAGCTGAAGCACAAATCGGCTCAGTTCACCCGAGGTTAAACCCTCAGCACGATTACGGTAAACCAAATATACTTGACTCGAACGATGAAGTAGTCGATAAAAATAGTAAGCATACATAGCATCTTGATGGGTATAATCAGGTAGTCCGTATGCAAATCGTAACGATGGGGTTATAAACGATGGTCGGTGATGATTTCCAGGAAGCACATCATCATTAACGGACAGCATTATGATATTATCAAAATCGAGAGTACGAGTTTCGAGAAATCCCATAACCTGAAGACCCGATAGCGGTTCGCCGCTAAACGATACCCTTACCTGTAATAGCGCTTTGCGGAATAGCTGCCTGAATATTTTGATGCTTAATTCGATACTATTTTGATCGATGACATCACATAATCTGTTTAAATTGGTATATAATGAGTATAAATACTCTAATTCTATTCTACTATTGAAACTTGTATCTTCAGTTTTTTTGCTGATAAAACCTGCAAGAGTCCTATTTACCTCAACAAGATATTTAACAATTTCCTTCCCTGATGCTTGTTTTGTAAAGATTACCTGTAATACTGGAGAACATGATAATATGTTGGAATCGATGAAAATGATATTCTCAGCATTTATCCTTTTAATTATGGAAGTACAACATGCCGAATCAATAACTTGAAGATACGGATGGTTTAAAACTGAAAGAACATCTTTGTGGTAAAATCGTACATTACCTTTATCATCTGATCTGGAATTTATATGCAATTTGATTAAAAACTCTGCTAGGTTATAAGCTGCGGTTTCCTTAAGCGGGTAACCCATCGTAATATTCAACTCCCCAATATTTTCGGGTAGCGCAGAGATAACTGGTAGCAGAAGATGCTCCTCGGGTAAAATAATTGCAGTATTGATATTCAGTTCGGGAGTATTCTCCCTCAACTTATCGATTATTTGCGGAATCAGCTTCGCTTGTGTTACCCCCGATGGAGCAGAGATAAGGTATATCTTAGATTCGTTACCTAAATTATTGAAATGATTTGCACCCAACTTATTGGGAAACTCAAAAAGATTATCCCTTAAAAATAGTGCCGCCTCGTGGACTTCCGATTGGGTGTAATAGGAATCGTAATCCCAATAGAAAAGAGCCTGATTTGTTCTTTTAAGATACCTAAACAAAGATTTTTCGCACTCGTTGAGCGCGTTAAAACCGATGAATGCATATGTTCCATTCATCTGAAAATCTGATCGGCGATCAAGTTTAGAAACTGCAATGTTATATGCAAGTCCCTCATAGCATAAACCTTCTGAGTTAAGCTGTGCGCGAAATTCTTTATAAATTGATCCAAGCACCCTCCAAATAGAAAGGTATCTGTCCTTAATAATGGAATCGTTTGAATCGGTCATTACTCCGAGGTAGGCCTTTAACGCCTCAAGCTGCTCAGGGGAGAAGCCACCAAAACGTTCATCAATCTCCTTTATATCAACAATGTTTGTGAATAGTTTATCAGAATCAACCCTATACTTATCGATTTGATCGAAATCAGCAAGCATTACTTCTCCCCAAAAGTAAAAACTATCAAACGTTTCCTGCGAATGCAGCTGTTTTGAGTAAATTTCATATAGCTTAATAATCAATGTAACAGGATCAACCTGATTTAGCCCGGAAATCTGATACATCAAATCGGAAATGGTTGTAACCGAAGGTTGCCAAATGGGCTCCTCAATTAACTCAGAAAGATATTTATTAAAGAATAGTGATGCCCTGCGGTTTGGGAATACGAGGTTTATATTGGAAATCTCCTTACCAAATTCTTTGAATAGATCATCGGCTACAAGCTTAAGAAAAGGAGTCATGTTAGTTGTTAGTTGTTAGTTGACAGAAAATAAATTGACAATTGACAGTAGGTAGTTGTTTCTTTTCACTTTTCACTTTTCACTTTTCACTTTTCACTTCTCACTTTTCACTTCTCACTTTTCACTTTTCACTTCTCACTTCTCACTTTTCACTTTTCAATCTCCCCTGCCAAGTATCTCTCTCCTCAAGTATTTTCTCAATTTTATTCAGCAGCTGGTCGGTTCTTAGTAAACCCCATCCTTCGACGGCTAGAAACCTTGGTGGGGCTTCACTCGTAAAGCGTTCAACAACAAAATTTGGATTTAGTCGTTCTAAGAAATCAACAACAAAGTGAAGATAGTCATTCATCTCGAAAAGATTAAACATTTGAGGGTTTTCTTGGTATTGCTTTTCCATTGTAGTTCCTTTCACAATCTGTAGTTGATGAAATTTTATGGAGTTCAAAGGAAGTTTTGATATAATTTCTGCCTCAGCAAGCATCTCCTCTTTCGACTCGTCAGGTAGTCCAAAAATCATATGAGCACCTGTATTTATTCCTCGTTTGACTGACTCCTCAATAGCCCAAATCGATTTTTCAAAGGAATGACCTCTATTAATCAATTCTAATGTTCGATTATAACACGATTCGATCCCAAATTCAAGGGAGATGTAAAAATTTTTGGTTAGTTTCTGGATATAATCGAGCTTTGCCTCATCAACGCAATCGGGACGAGTTCCAATCACCAATCCAATTACCTTTGGATGCGATAAGGCTTGAGAGTAAATTTCCTTTAGTTTTTGTAGTGAGTCGTGGGTATTTGAGTATGCCTGAAAGTATGCCAAGTAACTCTCTGCTCGTTTGTAGCGAACCGCATGAAACTCTATTCCCTCCTCTATCTGTTGAAGGATTGGTTTTGAAGAGGTACAGTAGCTCGGGTTAAAAGCATCGTTATTACAATAAGTACAACCTCCAATACCAACAGAGCCATCCCTATTTGGGCATGTAAAACCAGCATCAATGGTAAGCTTTTGAACTCTGCCACCAAAAGTACGCTTGAAATAGTTAGCATAGCTATTAAATCTTCGGTCGTCTCCCCAAGGGTAAGGCATTGACTGAGTTATTTTGATTTATGTAAAGTAAGTAAGATAAGTAACAAGTGACAAGCGACAAGTAAGAAAGTTGATAAGATGATAAGTAAATAAGTCAACAAGTTAGAAAGCAAAAAGAAATTGGTTTCAACATACAGCCTACTGTCAACTGAAAACTATTAACTGTCAACTAAAAAAAAGGCCAGCCACAAAGGCCAGCCCATTTTTATAAAGTATCAAATTTAGTTATTTAATCTTCGCTAAATTCTCATCCAACATGTTAACCAAATCTGCACCAGAGGAAGGTCTTGGAGCAGCGGAGGTAATAATAATCCCATTCTCATCAATTAAATAGAAAGTTGGGATAAATTTTATTTGATAATCTTTCGAAACAGTTGAATTAAATGCCCCATCGGCATGAAGCTGTATGCCCTTCATCTTTTTCTCTTTCACCATTTTATCCCATGCAACCATATCATCATCCATTGACATGCTGATAAAAGTGATTTTTTTACCTTCATAGTCCTTCTCAACCTTTTCTAGGAAAGGAAGTTCATGGCGACATGGACCACACCAAGTTGCCCAAAAATCGATATAAACTAGATTACCTTTCAACGCTTCAAGTGCGTATTCCTTACCATTAATATCCTTATATCTAAACAATGGTGCAGGTTTACCAGGAGCTACTAACTGTTTCTTATTGTACAATTCCTCAACAACTTTCTTATATCCTATGGTTTTGCAATCCGTCAAAAACTTATTTACAAGTTCATTTAATTTCCAAAATTCACCATAAGATAAATCTTCAACTAATGCATTCTGTTTCAGGTAATCACGAACTTCAGTATTGATAATATTTGCATCAATTAAAGAAAACATTTTGGTGAGTCTATCAAGAGTTGACATTGTTTCAATAGCCTTTGCATCATTCTCCTTCATGAATTTATTCATGATAGTTTTATTCACTAGTTCAGAATAATCGTTAAACATTAGATGATGAGCAATATTTAGATCCAACCCTTCAAGAGCTGAATAATCAGCGCTATCAGCCTTGAACTCTACATTGTTTACATAAGCATTATATTCCGGATAGTTAACTTTTAACCCTTTAATAAGATAGTCTATACTATATTTTTCAAGTTCTACAATAGGCGCATTTGATAAAGTTTTAGCTTTCTCAAGTAGTTCGTTATTTAATGAATCTAACGTTAAGTTGAACTGTTCCTTTTTTAACTCAAATAGTTTATTAAAATCTGATGTGTATTTTTTAACAATTTGTTTCTTTTCAACTAAATAATTATTAGTCGATGCAAGTTTTCCAGTGTATTTTGCACCATCCTTTATGTTTTCGAAATCAATAGTAATTTCTGTTATATCGCCAGGATTAACATAAAACTCAAAGTTGATTTTTCGTCCTCCTTTTAGTGTGTAAAGAACAGGTTTATCGATAGTTGTTTTAAAAATAAATGTTTTATCAGCATTTATTTTTATAGTTTCTGTTATACCCTTGGAGGTTATATAGGTAACAGAATCTTTGTAGTTTAATAAAGTTCCAGAGATTGTTGCCTCTTTAGGCCCCTTTGCACATGATGCCACCATTAACGGAAGCAAGAAAATTGCTAGATATTTTTTCATATTTACGATTAGGTTAATTTTATTAAAATGATAACAAGTTAGGGAAAATATTTGTTTGTTAGTTATTCGCAAGTTCCCAGAATTAATTCAAAAAAATTTGCCTCAAAACTATGATATTAAAGAGCATATATAAAAAAAGTAATTTCGTTAATACTTAATATTATTACTGTTTAGTTAAATTTTTATCTAATAAATCTTGAAAATACTTTTTTACTCCATCATAATCAGGTATTTTGGGAGAATTTTTGGAAAGTTTAAGTGTAATGTTAGTAATGATAAATCTGCCTTTCCATTCATTTTTAAATTTACTCATTC
>JANYLA010000002.1 GCA_025361485.1 Bacteroidales bacterium | reverse complement strand
GAGAAAATATGCACCCCTCTGGGTTTGGGCAAAACTAAAATAACATTAAACTCTGCCGATTCATCAAACTTTGCTTTTGGTTATAATTCATATGGAAGGCAAGTTCCATATTGGGATGATATGAAGGCTTTCAAAGGTGCTGGGGCAATTAAATCAAATGCTAAAGACCTGATTGCTTATGGAAAAAATATACTGAATTCTCAATCATCTGTTCTGAAAACACAAATTGAAACCTGTTTGAACATTACATTTGAGAGTAGTGACCTAAAAATGGGTTCGGGTTGGATATATCTATCCATTAACGGAAATGAGGTACTATATCATGATGGTGGAACAGCTGGTTTTACAAGCTTTATGTTTATTTGTAAAGATAAAAATTTAATACTGGTACTACTATCTAATAATGGAATGTCCGAGCGTATCAACGATTATGTAAATCTTTTGGTTGCTGAAGTATTAAAATAGAATTACTCTAAGATAATTTACCACTCCACAATATTATTGCGTAGCGCAAACTTTATCATCTCTACAGTACTTTTAAAATTGTACTTCTGCATGATATTGTTCTTGTGAGTTTTTATGGTAAAAACGCTAAGATTGAGCTTTTCAGCAATCTCATTATTGGTGCAACCCTCAACGTAAAGTTTTAAAATCTCCTTTTCACGTGAAGTTAGTTGATGTTTCTTAGCGACATCGCTTACGCTTGTGCTCTTAACATTTTTGATAAAGCTCTTTAAAACAATTTTTGAAATAGAAGGGCTGTAAAACTCATCACCATTAGCAATTGTTCTTATCGCTTCGAGTAGAATTTCAGTGGTAGAATCCTGCTTTGGAAGATATCCTTTTGCACCTGCCTGGATCGCGCTTACAATGTACTCTTCATTGTTAAACATCGAAAGGATAAGCACTTTAATATCAGGGTACAGCTTGATTAGCTTTTCGGTCAGCTCAATCCCTGACATGTTTGGCATTGAGAGGTCAGTAATTATAATGTCGGGTTGGTTGCATTTGATGAATTCAAGAGCCTCCTTGCCACTACCAAGGGAACCTATCAGCTCAATGTCATCCTCATCCTTAAGAATGCGCTTAATTCCATCGCGAACAATTTGATGGTCATCAACAATCAGAACCCTTATTTTACTCATCTTTTTGGTTGTAAATATTCTACAAAACAATTCGTTTTGGAATCTTTAAACGTATAGTTGTTCCTGTATTTGGTTCAGATTCTATATCTAACGTTCCATTAAGCAGTCGTGCCCGTTCTTTCATGTTATAAATTCCATTGCACGGTGTGCAAAAGTTTGTATCATATGCAAATCCCTTTCCGTTATCCTCAATTAACAGGATAATGCTATCCTTGCTACCAATCAGCTGTAGTTGGACCTTTGTTGCGCCTGAGTGTTTTATCGCGTTATTCAATCCCTCTTGGGCTATCCGATAGATATAGAACTTAACTTTTGGGTCGTTGGTTGAATAATCACCATAAACGGATAGCTCAATATCTATCTTTGATGTTCGGTTTATGGAATCGCATAGGTTTTTAAGCGCAATATCTATTCCCGATTCCTTAAGAATGTTAGGTGCAAGATTATTGGAAATTTGCCGAACCTCCTCGATGGTTTTTAAAAAATCGACCTTAACCTCCTCGATGGTTGACTTAACCTCATCGGCATTCTGCTTACTTGTACTCTCGAGCTGAAGTTTTATTGATATTAGTTTCTGCCCAAGACCATCGTGCAGTTCCCTCGATATGCGCTGCCTTTCTAACTCCTGTCCATCGTACAGGGCTGACATGCGTTTTAGCCGTTCCTCCTTGAGCTGCTGCGTCATGGTGTTGAAAGCTTCGGTAAGTAAACCAATCTCATCGGTTGATTTGGGTTTTAGGTTAACATCCAAATCGCCCTCACCAATCTTTAACGCAGCATTTTTGAGCTTGATAATTGGATTGGTAATGGTCTTTGAAATGAAACGGGCTATGGAGAATAGAAATGCGCATATTATCAGCGAAAGGAAAATGATATCATTCCTTAGGGAAACAATCGGTATCATTGCTTCGCTGTAATCAATCTCGGCTATTATGGCCCAACTTAATCCCCGAATGGACAACCTATCATACGAGCTCAAACATGCAACTGTTCGATAATCGTCAATTAACGATGAGCCAATTTTATCCTTGAACGCATTAACTGCACTTATCGTTTTTACCGATGTATTTAGAACTGAATTGGTAATAAACCTTGAATTACTTCTCATTAAATAATCATCACCTACAAGGTAGACCTCGCCCGATTTGCCAAGCCCATTCTCAGGGCTATCCTCAAGCATGATGCTATTGATGTCGTGAATTGGAATCTGAAGTGCTAAAACCCCAACGTTTTTACCTTTTGTAACTATTCTTTTACCGATAAAACAAAGAGGTTCGTTATCATCTTTAAATCGTTTACTGAAATCAACAAAAGAGGATTCGTTCGTCAATTCGGTCTTCTCCCAAAGTTTTGATAGTTGATGAATTAAAATAGAATCACATTTTACCTCTTCTATTTCTGAACCGTTAAATTTATATAGATGAACTGAATTCCTATCGGAACCGATTACCAAATACATGCTATTAAACCCAAATAGGGTGTAGTTCAGAAAGAATTTAGGATGCTGCTGCGATACTACTTTATGGTTTGAATTGTTAGCCAGATCTACCGCAATGCTTCGTAGGTATTCATTTTCAGCAAGAAGTGTGATATTCTTATTGCGCTCATTGAGGAAAAACTCAATTTGGCCTTTCTTAATCACTCTAATAGATGTAAGCTGGTCGAGGGTTCGCTTGAGTAGAGCTGCCTTTGCATTAAAGTATGAATAAATTCCAATAACAGAAAGCGCCGATACGCCCACTGCAAAGAATAGCACCATCAATTTTCGGTTAATCGACCTACCAAACATTGGTTAATTGTTTAAGAATAATCAAAGTAAAGAAATAATCTAATTAGTCAGAAAAAGTAAGGGC
>JANYLA010000148.1 GCA_025361485.1 Bacteroidales bacterium | reverse complement strand
AAAGGGAATTGAGGTGAAACTTCAAACCGATGGCAGTGATAGCAAGAAACTACAAACTAGCCTTACACTTGCTCAGCATAAATTCAATCCTGTTCAAACTGGCGAAGGCAAGGTAGATGTTACAAATAACGGCGATGGAGCCGTCTATGTTCGCCTAATCAACACAGGTGTTCCTATTGCTGGTAACGAGGTTCCACAATCAAGCAATATCAATATGGATGTTACTTTTCACCTGATGAATGGCACCGTGATTATGCCCGACAAGCTAGAACAGGGAACTGATTTCTATACTGAAATTAACTTACATAACCCAGGAACCAGAAGCAACTACGAGCAGCTTTCGCTATCGGTTATTGTCCCTTCGGGATGGGAAATTCGGAATACTAGGATGGAAGAGGCATCGGGGGTTGAGAACTCATCGTACGAGTATCAGGATGTTCGCGATGATAGGGTTTACACCTATTTCAGCTTGCAGTGGGGAAAAACAAAAACGTTCAAGATTGTTTTCAACGCTGCATACGTTGGGAGGTATTACTTACCCTCATTCACCTGTGAAGCAATGTACGACAACTCGATATTTGCTCGAAATAGTGGAAAATGGGTTGAGGTTGTGGGTAGAGAATAATATTTCATTAACCACAATAGACACATAGAGCACAATAGAAAAAAAGTGATTGTTGACAAAAATAGGTTTAGAAAAAAACATTTATAAACAGAAAACTCGGCTTACAAACCGAGTTTTCTGTTTTTCCAAATGTGAACTATTGTGCCTAATGTGGTGAATTTAATTACGTAACATTAAATTCCCAATGTCATCTGCGTTCCAGTATCCGTTTCGCCATCCAATGGGTTGTCTGAGTTATCACCATTGGAATCATCATCATCTCCCTCTTCATCCTCTGATGGGGGTAACTCTTTCTGAAGTGGCTCTATAAATTTTACGACTTTCACCTCGTTAGTGGATATACGCTTCCCTTTAGCTTTATAGCCCTTAACGGCAATAAACTCGTAAACATCCACCTGTTCAGGGTCTTTTTTGGCATGTTTACCCTTAAAGGTTATCTCGATGCATGGGAAATCATCATCGTTTATGGCAACGAACTTAGAACCCTCCTCATCGGCAATGAACGACTGAAGTTTTTCTGATGGTTCAAACGCAAAGCGTTTCAGGTAGTAAAAATCCTGCTCGCCATCGTAATAAACAGCCGAAAAAACCTTCTCATAATCAAACTTCTCGATAATAATCGGGTTATTCTCAAATCGGACAGAAAAATCGAACCCACAAGTAGTGTAGGTTCCGTCACCGTTAACAACAAGTATTTTCTCACCATCAACAAATTCACCAAGATATTTTCCACGACCATCGGAGTTGAGACGGAGAACATCCTCATCGAGCCAAATTTTATGGCCACCAAGGGTGCTAACACCCTTCTCCTTTATCTGAATCTTATGAATTGCATAGCGGGTGAATATATTCCCCATGGAGCTACGACCCTTTATGGCCAACTCGCTAAAGTTAAGCTCAATTATAAGATTTCGTAGGCGTGGTTTGGGTTTAAGGAAAATCTTGAGGATTTCCGCCTCGCCATTGGGGTTAGCGCTCATGTAAAGCACCTGCGACCCATCGGTACCCTTCGAAACATCGTACTCCTTATCGCGGGTAATCCCTGTAATGGAGCAGCGTTTCATCATGATTGAACCGTTACGTCCATCGCGATACATTACATTGTAGATGGTACGTTGGTCGTTCTTCTTGAACACCGCAATATGGAGAATATCTTTACCCACGAATGCTTTATCCTGAACCTTGGATATGTAGTACTTGCCACTCTTTAGGAATACAATGATATCGTCAATATCGGAGCAATCGGCAACGAACTCATCCTTCTTAAGTCCAGTACCAAAGAAACCTTCCTCGCGGTTAACGTATAGCTTCTCGTTGGCAACCACAACCTTTGTTGCCTCGATGGTATCAAAGCTGCGCAGCTCGGTCTTACGCTCTTTGCCCTTTCCATGCTTTTTCTTAATCTGCTGATAGTAGTTGATGGTATAAGGAACGATATTCGCCAAATGGTTTTTAACCTCTTCAATCTCCTCAACTACGGCACGGATATGCTCATCAGCCTTTTTGATATCGAACTTAGATATTTTACGTACGGGTTTTTCGGTCAACTTGAGTAAATCTTCACGAGTAATCTCACGCTTAAAGAGCTTTTTATAGGGTTTAAATCCCTTATCGATTGCATCAATAACCTGCTCCCAGGTTTCAGTATCCTTCTCAAGCTCACGATAAATTCTCTCTTCAAAGAATATCTTTTCGAGTGATGAAAAATGCCAATCCTCCTCCAGCTCATCCAATCGATTCTTAAGCTCCCAAGTGAGTAAAAATTTGGTGTGGTCAACAGATGCCTTTAGAAGATTCTTAACCCCCATAAAACGGGGCTTATCCTGATAAATTACGCAGGAGTTTGGCGATATTGAAATCTCGCAATCGGTAAATGCGTAAAGCGCATCGATGGTAACATCGGGCGAAACATCGGCAGGAAGATGGATAAGAATCTCCACATTCTCAGAGGTGTTATCGTCAATCTTCTTAATTTTTATTTTGCCCTTATCGTTCGCCTTAACAATGGTATCAATTAACGAAGATGTTGTTTTTCCGAAAGGAAGTTCGGTGATTGAAAGCGTTTTCTTATCAATCTTCTGAA
Source organism: Bacteroidales bacterium (assembly GCA_025361485.1). Taxonomy (GTDB): domain Bacteria; phylum Bacteroidota; class Bacteroidia; order Bacteroidales; family Tenuifilaceae; genus UBA8529. The sequence goes on along the minus strand of JANYLA010000148.1, from coordinate 3,378 downwards.
TTTTTGCTCTTACCTTAATGGCTCCACCCCTGAGACCATCGTTGTAACGGGTACAATCGGCTAGTCCACCTGTTATGAAATCGGGATATAGCTCAAAATCATGCTCCTTAAGGTATGCAATGGCCGCATCGATTAGCTCAATGAAGTTATGAGGAAGGATTTTTGATGCTAAACCAACGGCAATCCCCTCAACCCCCTGTGCAAGCAGCAAAGGGAACTTCATGGGCAGCGTAACGGGCTCCTGATTACGACCATCGTAGCTGAGCATCCATTCGGTTGTCTTTACGTTGAAGGCAATATCAAGCGCAAATTTCGATAGACGAGCCTCGATGTAACGTGGCGCAGCAGCGCTATCGCCGGTGAGTATATTTCCCCAGTTTCCCTGTTGGTCAATAAGCAACTCCTTTTGTCCGAGCTGAACCAACGCATCGCCAATGGATGCATCGCCATGTGGGTGATACTGCATGGTATAACCGATGATATTGGCAACCTTGTTGTATCGACCATCATCGAGACGTTTCATGGCGTGAAGAATTCGTCGCTGAACAGGTTTTAGCCCATCATCGAGATGCGGCACGGCACGCTCAAGGATTACATAAGAGGCGTAGTCCAGAAACCAGCTCTTATACATCCCCGTAAGATGAACCTTTTTTGAGGTATCTCCGGTAATCTTGGCAATTCTAGCATGTTCATCGGGTGTGGTTTTACGAGTCTGATCCTCGTTTAACAGCTCATCCGCTTCAAAATCATCTAAACGCATTATGCAGTAATATTTATTATCGTCTATTTCTTAAATTTGAAAAGAGTGATAAGTGGCAAGCGAAAAGCGACAAGAACACAACTCTACTTTATCTTGTTGGCTAACGACTTTATTAAGCTATTAAGCATCTTTTCAATCTCTTTACAATTATCAATCATTGATATTAATTCGGTTTCAGTAATATATTTTATCCTTTTAACAATTTCCAATTGAGTTTGAATCTCATAAAGCGAACCTCTGGCAATATGTAAAAAATGTATAAAATCGGGAGTCGTTCTTCGCCCAAAGCCCTCAGCAATATTCGAGGGAACTGAAATAGCACTTCGTTTAATCTGTGATGTTAATGAATAAACTTCCTCTTTGGGAAATGAGTTAGTAATTTGGTAAACCTTTTCCACAAGGTCAATGCTTTTCTGCCAAACTATCAACTCTCTAAAGTCATTCATATTAATCGCTATATTAAAAGAAAAACCTATCTCTTATCACTTTTCGCTTGCCACTTTTCACTTGTCGCTTATCACTTGTCGCTTATCACTTTCCCTAAGCCACCTCCAGCTCCAGCTCCTCCTCAATCGGCGGTTTCGATTCCTCGATGATATCCTCATCAATCTTAAGGTTATCGATGATAAACTCTTGCCTTTCGGGGGTGTTCTTGCCCATGTAGAAGCTAAGCAAATCGGCTATAACATCATCGCGGGTAAGGCGAACAGGGTCGAGTCGAATGCTCTCACCAATAAAATTCTTAAACTCATCGGGTGATATCTCACCAAGCCCTTTAAACCTTGTAATCTCGGGGTTTACACCTACCTCCTTAATCGCTTTTTGCTTCTCATCGTGCGAGTAGCAATAGAAGGTTTTCTTCTTATTACGCACCCTGAATAGCGGGGTTTGCAGTATAAATAAATGCTCCTGACGAATCAAATCGGGGAAAAACTGAAGAAAGAAAGTGATAAGAAGTAAACGAATGTGCATACCGTCCACATCGGCATCGGTGGCGATAACAACCTTGTTGTAACGTAGGTTTTCAATATCATCCTCGATATTTAGTGCAGCCTGCAAGAGGTTAAACTCCTCGTTTTCGTAAACCACTTTTTTGGTTAATCCGTAGGTGTTTAGCGGCTTTCCTTTTAACGAGAAAACAGCCTGTGTATTCACATCGCGCGATTTGGTAATTGAACCGCTAGCCGAATCGCCCTCGGTGATGAAAAGGGTTGTATTTTCGTGTCTATCGTCGTTTGAATCGAGATGGATACGGCAATCGCGAAGTTTACGGTTATGTAGGCTAGATTTTTTAGCCCGTTCGCGGGCTAATTTTTTAATGCCTGAAATTGCTTTCCTCTCCTTCTCCGCTTCGAGTATGCTTTGCAAAAGAATTTGTGCTGTTTCGGAATTACGATGTAGGTAATTATCGAGCGCATTCTTAACAAAATCACCAATATACTGACGAACCCCAGCTCCACCGGGAGCCATATCCTTGCTACCAAGTTTTGTTTTGGTTTGCGATTCAAAAACAGGGTCCTCAATCCTCACGCTAAGCGCACAGATAATGGAGGTACGAATATCTGACGCATCGAAATCTTTCTTATAAAAGCCACGAATTGCGGTTACAAATGCTTCGCGAAAAGCTGCAAGATGCGTTCCGCCTTGGGTTGTATGCTGACCATTAACAAATGAGTAGTAATCCTCGCCATACCCCTGTCCGTGGGTAAAAGCAATCTCAATATCTTCGCCTTTTAGGTGAATTAAAGGATAAAGCCCTTCGCCGCTCATATTCTCGGCAAGCAGGTCGAGCAATCCGTTTTGCGAAACAAAACGCTTATCGTTGAAATTAATAACCAATCCAGTGTTCAGGTAGGTGTAATTACGGAGCATTGTCTCCACGTACTCATCCTGAAAGTTGAACTCTCCAAAAATAGAATCATCGGCTAAAAACTCTACGATAGTTCCATTCTTCTCGCCATTACTCTGAAAATCATTTTCGGAGACAATCTTTCCACCTGAAAACTCGATAAGTTTTCCTTGTCCCTCGCGAATACTTTGAATTTTAAACGAAGAGGAAAGTGCGTTTACCGCCTTAATACCAACGCCGTTAAGACCTACCGATTTTTTAAATACCTTAGAGTCGTACTTTGCACCAGTATTCATCTTCGATGCAACATCGAGCAATTTACCTAAGGGGATGCCACGTCCATAGTCACGAACCCGCACAAATTTCTCACTGATGGAAACATCGATATTCTTCCCATGCCCCATCATATACTCATCCACGGAGTTATCAAAAACCTCTTTAAGCAAAATATAGATACCATCATCGGGTTGAGAGCCATCGCCCAACTTCCCGATGTACATCCCCGGACGCAACCTAACGTGCTCCTGCCATTCGAGGGTTCTAATGCTATCTTCTGAATAGCCAGTATTTATTGACATTACAAAAATTTTGATGCAAAAATACAGAATTATTCACGGTCAATGCGAAAGTTAGCATATTTAAATATCAACAGGGGTTAACGAGTTATAAACCGGATGGTTAGTATTGAACGGTCTTCTTTTTAAGAGTTATAAACATCAACCAAGTTAATTTTTCAGGGTATTTAAGTCTCTTCTAAAATTTTAAACTT
>JANYLA010000132.1 GCA_025361485.1 Bacteroidales bacterium | reverse complement strand
ACTCTCTTCAATTTAATCGATTACAAATAAGTAAAAATAGAGAGGCTAAAGCCTCTCTATTTTAATTTATGTTAGAATTTAATCATTCATTTACAGCTGCTATAGCCTCAATATCTATCTGGTAACTATAGTGCAAATATTTGGTAAGAACAATAGATCTTGCAGTCTTATACTCCTAGAAAATTGGCTATATACCTCATTCACCCTTCCCATAAGTTTATATCAGAAATGTAAACTGTAACCCTCACAACTCGCCTGATGTTTCTATTTGCAACGAGTAATATTTGCTCAACATTTCGCAATGCTTGCAGAGTTTGCTTTTCGATTGAACCGCCCTCCATCGAAGCGCTTTCTGTATCAACCAGGAATTGACCCGAAACGTAAACCATTCCATTGCATACAACTACTTGCGAATAACAACCTGCTAGATGGAGGGCTTTGAGGGTGTTGATATATTCCATAGTTAGAACAATACATTTGTGAATGTTAACAAATTATTGAAAATATCGAGGGGATAAATCTTTAATAAGATTCTTTTGATAAAATATTTTTACTTTAGTGAATCGGCAAAAATTAGAATATGCAAACAAGAATAGCTGAAATCATAAGGCATAACTTTAGATATATAATCATCCTTCTGCTACTGGCAGATATTGTCTACTCATTTATTCAGCATTACCATTTGCCTTTAGATGGCGACATGGCTAGTATTATTATGCCATCGGATGGTTATAAACAGCTGATGAGCGATCCCTTTGGCTTAAGCGCTTTGAAAGGTGATAACTATCCAGGAACAAATAGATTTTTTGCCCATTGGACTATGGCTACCTACTATAAAATAGCACCTTTTGTTTGCCAATATGTAATTAACCCAATTGATAGCATTTACCTGTCAAATGCAATTGCAAAAATTTGTATTCAAATATTAACAATATTTCTATTATCCGTTTTCATTAGCAAATCAAAGAATATTTTAAAGGAAGAGTTTTTATTAGCGGCTATCCTAATAACACCGTTATTCCAAACTTGGGGCTTTAATGGCTATTTAGGAATAATTGACAAATCGATTACGTATACCTTTTTTTATGCTTTGCCTTTAGGCCTGCTAATGATCTTTTTTCTGCCATTCTACAATTCAAATTTATCAAACAGAGAAGTAAAACTTCATCCATTATTAGTAATCCTATTAATTCCATTCACAATTTTCATCTCACTGAATGGTCCACTGATACCGGCTGTGGTTCTTATCCTTTGCCCATTAATCCTATTATACAAATGGGGAAAGAATTACTCTAAATCGACTGATTCGGATTTTCTCAAAAGAAGTGTTGATTCAATTTTAAGGATAAACAGATTTGAACTTTTCTTTTTCTCATTTATTACTTTAGTATGCCTATACTCAATCTACATCGGCAGCTTTAATGCAGAAAATTTTAACAAAACTATGCCATTGTTTGAACGCTATAAACTCCTGGCAAAAGGTCTATTCTTTCAATTCACAAAATCGCATGGCCCAATTTTACTGATTCTGGCAATAGGGTTAAATACAATATTTATTTACTCAATCAAACCTAATGATGACACAAAGAAGATATTTAGGATATTAAAATGGCTGATCATATTCTCCGCCATCTATACGATTCTATTACCTTTTGGTGGGTATAGGGAATATCGCCCTTTTATTATTCGATGGGATACTTTTATGCCTGTAAATCTTTGCCTATTTTACTTTTATGGTATAACAACTCTATATCTTATAAACCATTTCTCATCAAGAATAAAAGCAGCATATCTAATCGGAATTGCATTATTTCTGCTTGTCTTTACAATTGCTGATAAAACCGATTATTATGCAAGCACTTGCGAAAAGGAATCGCTTAAGGTAATAGCAAAATCAACGGATAAGATAATTCTCCTTGATTCTAACTGTTCAATTATGGCTTGGGGTAAAATTTACAACTATAACGATTCAAAGTATAACACGCAATACCTACAATACATTGGTGTTATAAAGGAAGAAAAATACTACTACCAAAAATAGATTTTTTATTTTTAGCAGATTAATAAAAATTATTTGTTACTCTTAGGGATCAATTCAAACTGATCGTTTGCCAAAGATCTTAAATCATCCGCTTGGAAAGGTCGAGGATAAATATGAGCATAAACTGAAAATGCGACCAAAGAACCCCAGTTTTTAACCTTTGTATCAAGATCAATAGAAAATTGCCCGTTACCTTTTTCTTCAATTAACATTCTCTCAGAATAAAGGATTACAATCATTATATCTTCACAATTATTAAAACCTATCCTAACTACAGCTGAATCAAGAGATGCCAGATTATAATTACCTTTAATAGTAAAACTAGTTAATTGACCATCTATAAGTCCTGTAGCTGGAGAAACAGATGTAATCTCAATACTGTCAATATTTTCAATAGCTGCAGGTTCTTTCTTTCAAGAATTGATTGAAAGAAAAAGCATTAATAGCGATAAAAGCGTTAATATTTTCATTAATTCATGATTTAAAATCTTACTTAAACAAATACAGCGTTGGTCTAAAACGATAACAAAGACTAAATTAAACAAATTTAATCCCAATAACAAGTATATCATCCACCTGAGAGTTATATCCTCGCCAATCCTCAAATTCTTGGTCTAAAATTTCATGCTGTTTATCCATAGGCTTGTCGGCAATAATGGCCAATAGTTTTTTAAATGGCTTTGCCATAAATTTCCTACCATATTCACCTCCAAACTGGCTAACATATCCGTCGGAAAAGATGTAGATACAATCGTTCTTTTCAAAACTAATCTCGCTAAGAGTAAATGAATCCTTTTCAGCCAAGTGTATTCCTACAGGCATTTTATCGGCCTTAATTTCTATTAACTCTCCATTCCTAATCAAATACAATGGATTGTAAGCTCCTGCAAATTCAATGCTTTTAGAATTAAGATCAATAGTACATAAGGCAATATCCATACCATCCTTCGATTCACCCTCCTTCCCAGTTTGTGAAAGGGTTGACTTAATTGAATCTCGCAAATGGTTAAGAATCAGATTAGGTTTAGTTTCGTTTCTTACATTTACAATTTCATTCAGGAATGAGATTCCTAGCATACTCATAAACGCTCCTGGAACACCATGACCTGTGCAATCGGCAGCAGCAATAACAATTTTGTTATCCTTTTCTGCCATCCAGTAAAAATCACCGCTCACAATATTGCGAGGTTTAAAAAGCACAAAATGCTCGGGAAGAATTGATTTAACCACTTCATTCGTTGGCATTATAGCCGTTTGAATCCTCCTTGCATACTCAATACTTTGGGTCATTTCCAAGTTCTGCTTTGAAATATGATCGTTCTGAGCCTCTATCTCATCACGCTGCGCCTCAATTTCTTCTTTCTGCTGAAGAATCTCCTCATTGGTATGAGCAAGTTCATCGCGCTGATTTTGCAGAATAGTTTTCTGCTCCTCAATGGTTTTAGTTCTTTCCTGTACCTTCTGTTCTAATATCTGCTTTTCTTTTTGGAGCTGCCCTTCGCGGTATTTAACGAATTGAATAAAAAGAAGAATAATTAAAACAATACAAATTCCAATAAACCAAAATGTTTTCCAAAATGGTGGTTTAACAGAAAAGGGTAATGTATATATAACACTTTCGTTGCCAAGCACATCTCTCGCTTTTATCTTGATTTTATAGCTACCAGTTGGAAAATAGGGTAAATTAATATCAGGATCACTACTCCATTCGTTCCACTCGTTGGTTAAGCCCTCAATAAAATACTGAAACTCTACTGATTTTTCTTTAATAAACGACGGAGCACCTATTTTAATATTAAGAGCGTTATTGGAATAGCTGAGCTTAATATCCTTTAAATCGAGTTTAACGCCTTTATTATCGCTGATCTGTTTAAAGAAGAATGGTAACTCCTTGATACCTAATTTATCTTTAAATGCTGAAATCTTAACAATTTGACTATAATTATTTACAATAAAGAGGTCATTATTACTATTAATAAAGATATCGTTAATCCGATCAAATAGGCCTAAATAGTCCGTAGCATCAATCGACAAAGTTTTATCAGGGGTATAAAGAGTCCATTGACGCCCTATGTTTACCCACGAATAGCCGCTCTGCGAGCAGATAGTATTTATAATTTGATTAGATAATCGAATTCCTTCATCAGCTAAAGCATCCGTCGATGGGTTATATATGAATACTCGATTGGAGGTAAAAACCTTAATCGCTCCTGAAACTTTTCGAGCAATTGGTGATTCAATAGGTAAACTGGTTGGAGTTAACTTTCTAAGAGTTGATTCTCCGCCCAAAACGATGGTAAGATTATAAACATTGAATTCAGTGGTAACAAGCAAATTATTATCGGATAGTTCAACTAGCGATAATGGGTATTCGCTTTCAAAAGAGAATAATTTATTCGCTTTCCACTGCTCACCCAATAAGGTCAATTCGGATATACCATCGGAGGAACAAACAAACAGACTTTTAGGATTTCGCTCGGAAGGTTTCACGAATAAAATATATGCACCTTTTATGATAGAAATCCCTTTGCCAAGGCTGACTTCGTAAAGCCCTGTACTTGTGGCCGCTAACAATCTATTATTAAACACTAAAAGCTGCTTACATTTACCATCAACACCTTGCATACGTTGATAAATATTACTAACCGATTGCAGCATATTTATTTTTTTCTGAGTAGCCGTCTTTTCACCTTTTTCCTTTTTTATTGTTTCGCCTACACCGGAAGGTAAATTGGTGGTTTGAACCTCAGCTTTATCCGATTTACTAAAAAGTCGACTAAAAAAACCTTTCTTCTTTTTCTTTGTATCCTTTTCATCTGTAGGTGACTTGGTGTCAGTCACTGATTTTTCAGTTTCAGTTACAACATCTTTAACAGCCTGTTCTTGCTTTGGCTGTATAATAGCTGTTTCTATGGGTGTAAAGTTTTTAACCTGTGTTAAGTTGAATAATCCCTCGCTCCCACCAACATATAAAGTCCGATTGAACTCTGCAACAGACAGTATATTTCCGCTAATTCCTTCGTAAAACTCGTATGATCGAACCGGAATATTCAGATCAACCCGAGAAATCCCCATTCCATGAGCAATCCATAATCCTTTATTGTAATCAACACCCAATGAGTAGACCTCATCATCGGGCAATCCGCTGGAATAGTTGATAACCGACTCGGACTCTAACGTTTTGGAATTAATTATTGAAACACCTCCAATAAGGGTTGAAAGAGCAAAACGATTTGAATCGATGGATATGCCACCGTTTATATAGCTTGCATTTAAGTAGTTCTTATCTTTTAACCCAATTGGTTTAAATTGCCAACCGTTGAATAGAAATAACCTATTTGACGATGTTCCAATATATGAGTAGTTATTGTGATTAAACGAGAACTTAATGGTTTCACCTTTCTCCAGGTTTAAAGGCTGTCGGTTTGCGGCTTTATTATCAAGACGGTAAAGAGTATTCTTATTTTTAATGATGTAGATGATTCCGTTTAGATCGAAGAAATCAGTGATCATTTGGGTAGAATCGGATTCAATATAAACTGGTTCTGTTCGAACCACATCACCCATTACTATCTTGCTGATGTGCTGTGTACCCAAAGCATAAAGTTCATTATTAATCTTTAAGAACTTAAAATAAATATCAAGCGTTGAATCCTGAACGCTGTAATAGTTAAATTCACCCTTCTTATCCTTTTTAAAATATCCAATTTCATTCTCGGTTCCTACAAAAAGGTTCTCCAGAGAAAAGATTGCGATTGGCTTACTTGCAATATTCAGTTTTACCCATTCAAACCCATCAAAGACATATACTCCTTTACGGTTCAACACATACATCTGATGGTCAACATCACTCTGAGTAATTGCCCAATTCTGGTTGCTCATGGTAGAAGGCAACTCGTAATTTGAGATGAATGGCACTCCTTTTTGAGCTAAAGCAGTCGTTGCTAACAAGCCAATTGCAATACAAAGGAGTAATGTTTTAGAAAATCTTAAATACATAATTCACCTTTTTAAAATATCGATCAAAATACGTCAAAAGATTTAACAAATAAAACAATTTAACAGTTTATTGAACATAAAAAGCCCAGAATAGTTTTCTGGGCTTTATCATTACGATTAAATGTCGCTTACTTAAAAACTTTACAATTGACTCTTTCAGGTCTTCCTACTCTGAAAGGTCAATCAAGTTGGTTAACCTGACAGAGTCCGTAGAACCTGTCAGCGTTTTTACAACCTTAAGTAAACGACATTGCATTACGATTAATAGACTCTACTGAATTCTCATTTCTTCAATTAAGTTTGTTGCCCCTGCATATTTATCAACAACAAAAAGAACATATCGAATATCAACAATTATTGTTCGTTGAATCTCTGGTTCAAAAGCATAGTCGCAAGACATAGCCTCCTGATTCCCATCAAATGCAATGCCTATGAGGTTTCCATTGGCATCCAAAGTAGGACTACCAGAATTACCTCCGGTTATGTCATTATCGGTTAAGAAACAAACAGGTACACTCCCATTTACTCCATAACGACCATAATCCTTAGATACCCATAGCTGCTTTAGCTTTGCTGGTACATTAAAAACATCAACGCTTGGATTCTCTTTCTCTATTACTCCATCCAATGTAGTAAATGGCTTACATTCAACTCCATCCATTGGCTTGTAGCCAACAACCTTTCCATAGGTTAAACGCATGGTTGAGTTGGCATCGGGGTATTGAAGTTTATTCTTTTCCATTTCAAGCAAGCCTTTGGTGTAAAGCTGCATTGCACGTTCGTAATTCGATTTTAATGGTCCTATCGTTTTTGACAACGAATCGAAAAGCACATTACAGCTTTGATAAAGCATAAAAACAGGATCTTTAACAATGCTATCAACAACAGGTGTTTTTAAAAGTCGTTTCAGATTTTCAGGTGATGAGAAGTACGACCTCTGAAAGAAACTTTGAGCATACATTGGAGTCATTTCGCTAATCTGTGGCTGGTTCTTGATAGCTTGAATCATTGGAATATTCGGACAATCGGATATATTATCGAGAAGGCTCTTTAATGCGGTAGAGTACAACCAAACATCGGGGTTGGGGTGATAGTTTTCGAAAATTTTGGGAATACGTCTTTTTATACTCTTAGTTGCTTTTTTTACATTTTTTTTATTGAGCATTGCTGAAAAAAGCTCGTCGCATTGGTTAATATTCCTACTTATGTCAACCGGATAATCCATTATCGCTGATAATGAACCTGAAAGTTCCTCCCACTTATTTTCTCGATACGTCTTATAGAAGTCGCTTAGCATTGGTATAGATGAAAGGTATTTAGTCCTTGCCGATGGCATTTGAGCCACCCATGCTCTTAGACTATCCTCACGACGTTGGAGCTTTTCAACCACACCAAATCGGAACATCGATTCGGCTTGCCAAGTATCCTTTTGCCAAAAATTAACAAGCATATCGTGTTTATCGGTATAGTCAACCTTAATTCTGATATCCTTTGCTTGTGCATCTTTTATTGTTCGAATGAACTCACCCCAGACTTTGTCTTTCCATGGCGCAAGAACATCACGCGCTTGCTTCGCTTCATAAGAACTAGAATAGCGATAGGTTGTTCCTGGATATCCAATTATCATCGCAAAATCGCCCTCCTTAACTCCCTTCAACGAGATATTTAGAAATCGTTTAGGAACATAAGGTATATTCTTAGCGCTATAATGAGCTGGTTTACCATCGGGAGCAGTATAAATACGAAACATACTAAAATCACCAGTATGCCTTGGCCAACGCCAATTATCAACATCACCTCCAAAATTTCCAATTGAGGATGGAGGAGCAGCAACTAAACGTACATCTAAAAACCGTTCGTAAAGAAAAAGGTAAAAATAATTATGATTGTACATTGGCTTTACAATGGCATAATATTTCCCATTTTGAGTTGATACATTTGCTAGCGAATCCATTCTATTGTAAAGTCTATTAAAATATTCGGGGCTTGATAACCTTTCGCTTACTCTATTTAATATCTTATTTGTTACCTCCTCAACGTTAACAAGTATCATTGCCGTTTTATTTGGAAGAACAAGTTCCTCCTTGAGGCTCTTTGCAAAAAAACCATCTTTAAGAAGATTGTGAGTAGGGGTACTATGCATCTGAATATCTTCCACGCCACAATGATGATTGGTTAAAAGCAAACCCTTTGCCGATATAAGTTCAGCCGTACAGCTACCATCATCAAGTTGAACCACAGCATCCTTAATGCTTGAATGGTTTATGCTATAAATATCTTCGGCTGTGAGTTTAACTCCCCGAGCTTCCATTTGAGCCATGTTTTGGGTAATCAAATTAATCAACCACATCCCCTCATCGGCTTTGCCAATACTCCACAATAAAAGGAATGATATAACAATTGAGATTTTTTTCATCTGTGATGTATTAATGAACCATTTTAATTGAATTTTATAATTGCACTAAGATATCTTCTTTTTAAATCTAGCATTTAGCGTAATCAGTAATAATAATGCTAGGAGCGAAACCAATAAAACCGTTAACCGATTGTTTGATTCATTTGAAATTGCAGCTATTTGCTTTGCATTAAGATCGCCGCTAAAATAATCGGCACTTGGAATGAGGTTATAGTGCCATTGCCCAATTACTGTGCCCTTATTCAAGAGGATTAATCCTGGATTAGCACGAATCATCGTTTTGAGCATTGTTCCATCGGCGTTCAAGAATGGATAGGCAGCACCTGTTTTTGCAACAAATGCATCAATATCTCCCTTTGTTGAATTTGTAACACAGGCAAAACCATAACCCAAGTTCTTAGCAGTGAAATACAATTCATTGAGTTTGGTAACAATTTTCGTATCGGATTTATCGAGGCGATAAGAAACTACTAAGAAGTAGTAACCTGGGAACGAAAGAACATTATCTGTTACTTCATTTCCCTCTAACGATTGAAGATTAAAACTCTCAATAGGTGCTGTGTATCCTTGTTTGATACGTTCTGATTTTGTATCAACATATTTCCATGTTGTATCCTGCCAAGGAATATTGTTCTCGTTAAACTCCTTGACCAATCCATCTTTTTTATAGTAAAGGGTCGTTTTATAAACATCCATTGGAGCGCCATCAGGAATTTTCATAGCCTCCGGAATATTCACGCCAATTTTATAAGGTCTGAAATCGTATGCTGGCAAACGAGTATATCCAATGAATGGCGGTAAAAATGCGATTACTATCAACAAGGCTAAAAGACCTATTTCGACAATTTTTGAAAAACTTCGAGAAAACTGCAACCTCCATTTTAATAGAACGATCGCAGCAGCAAGAAATACAATATTCTTATAAAATGTTTCCCAGTTCGTTAGCTTTACGGCATCGCCAAAGCAGCCACAATCGTGAACAGGATTAAAAATTGCTAGAAAAAAAGTTAATGGAGTAAAAAATACCATGAACAAGAAAGCACCCCATGCAGCCAATCGGAGCTTAACACCAAAAAGCAATAAAAGCCCTATAAATAGTTCCGCAGCACAAAGAACGAAAGATAAAGCCAAGGAAAGTGGCATAAAAAAATCAACACTAAATGCTCTAAAGTAATCGTCGAGTTTATAAGCAAATCCAAAAGGATCAACTCCTTTTACAAAACCCGAAAAGATAAAAAGGATTGCAAGCAAATAACGACAAGCATTAACTATATGCTTCATATTCTATTTATTAGCAAAATATATTCCATTAATTTTCAATTATTCTTTCAACTCTCTCTTTAATAAGACTAAAAATCTCATTGGGTTTCAAAACATTATTCTCCTTATCGTAACAGTTAACCACCTTAAAACACGGATCAAAGCCCTCTTGTTTAAGATATATCTGACGAACTTTTTCCTGAAACGAAAGATCCTTTTCATGTATATCCTCTTTCCCCTTTAAATAGTCGCGATCATCCCCTTTTCTGTTTTCGGTTAACCGTTCAACGGTGAATTGGAATGGCACATCGAGAAATAGATTCAAATCGGGTCGTGGAATTTTATAGTAATCGAACTCTAAATCAACAATCCACTTTCTAAGCCGCGATTGTTCAGCCTCATCATTGAGCTTTGCGCACTGAAAACCTACATTAGAATAAACATACCTGTCGAGTATAACCGTTTCGCCTTTATCAAGCCAACTTGATATCATCTTTGAAGCATCCATCCTATCGCAGGCATAGAGCAACGCAACAACATAGGGATCAACCTGATTTACATCGCCCAGTTCGCCCCGAAGAAATCGGGCAATCATCTCACCAAAAAAGGGTGAATCCATTCGAGGAAAATGCAAATAGCTATTCTTAATCCCCTTATTACTAAGATATTCTGACAACAAGCGTATCTGTGTCGATTTCCCTGCTCCATCAAGTCCCTCTATAACGATTAAAGCCATACTTTTATTTATCTTAAAATTCAAATAATACTTTTCAAATGCTAATTGAGGTAGATGTTATAAAACTTTAGTATTTTTAAACCGAAATTAGCGAATTGGATAATTCCTAAATTGCTCTGCAAGATAGAAAAAAATGGAAAAAACTGTGTCATTATTTCAAGGAAGACAATCATTATTAAGTCATGGGAAATTAATAAATATTTCCAAGCCGTTGATAATGGGTGTAATAAATGTAACCAACGATTCATTTTTCGATGGTAGTCAGTTCCGCTTAAAATCAAGAATTGCCCATCGAGCGGAGCAAATACTCGCCGAAGGGGGTTCAATTATCGATATCGGAGCGTGCTCAACACGCCCAGGTTCAATTCCCGTTGAAGAAAAAGTTGAGATTAAGCGTCTTACAAAAGCATTATCGGTTATACGCAAAAAATTTCCTGATACAATTATTTCAATTGACACCTATAGATCGAACGTAATAAAGGTAATGCAATCGAACTTTGGAATTGATATCGTTAACGACATTTCCGCAGGGGAACTCGACGCCCAGATGTTTCAAACAGTTGCTGACCTAAAGCTAATATACGTTTTGATGCATATGAAAGGAACTCCCTCTAATATGCAGGAAAATCCGACATATGAACACGACATTGTTAAAGAACAATTTGGTTTCTTTACTCAAAAGATTGAAAAATTAAAACTTTTAGGGGTTAAGGATATTATCATCGATCCAGGCTTTGGATTTGGCAAAAATGCGGATCATAATTACACCCTTTTAAAAAACCTTGAATCGTTCAAATTATTTGAATTACCTATTTTGGCGGGCTTGTCGCGAAAATCAATGATATATAAACTCCTCAACACCTGCCCGAGCAAAGCGATGAATGGAACAACCGTTCTTAACACCATTGCAATACAAAATGGTGCTAAAATCCTAAGAGTTCATGATGTTAAAGAAGCGGCAGAAGTTATTAAACTCACTGAATTTTTGAGCAATCAGCCTAAAATTCAATAATTCTTTTTAAAATCTTTGATTTATTCTAATACTGATAACTAAAAATGCTCCAACTATTTATTCCTTTTAGAGTACTTGATTTAATCGATATATTTCTGGTTGCATTTCTGCTTTATCAAATTTATATGCTTATTCGAGGAACTGTAGCCATCAATATCTTTATAGGAATTTTCGTATTATATATGATTTGGCTCGTGGTAAAAGTGCTTAACATGGAGCTTTTAAGCAGTATTCTAGGACAAATAATTGGCGTTGGTGTAATTGCTTTAATCATAGTATTTCAGCAGGAAATTCGTAGGTTTCTTCTGTATATTGGAACACGTTATCTATCAAAAAATCGTTTTTCGATTGAGAATTGGTTATTTCCAAAGCAAAAGAACCTTATTGCCCCAGTAAATATTGAAGCAATTGTTAGGGCTTGCCGTAACATGTCGGAGTCAAAAACGGGTGCACTAATTGTAATAGCCCGAAAATCGGAGTTACAGTACTACGCCGAAACTGGTGATATTATTGAAGCCGAAACCTCTAGCCGTTTAATTGAGAATATCTTCTTTAAAAATAGCCCGCTACACGATGGTGCGCTCATTATTATCAACGATAAGATTAGAGCCGTTAGATGTATCCTTCCAGTTACAGAGAACCTAAATGTACCCGCTCATTTTGGCATGAGACACCGAGCAGCACTGGGTATTAGCGAGCATACCGATGCCCTAATCGTTGTTGTTTCAGAAGAGACGGGGAAGATTAGCTTTGGCTTTGAGGGCGAAATAAAGTATGGGATATCAAGTATACAACTACGCCAGCTGCTTGAAGATTATCTTATAAATGATAAAAACGATTCGCTTAAAGAGTAAAATTTCGAAAACTAATTTCTCTTGCTACCTCTCAATTTATCTTTTATGCTAATCCGTTTCTCCTTACCATGCATTAGCCTTTCGATATTCTTTTGATGTGTGAACAGCATCAATATTGCTAAAATAAATGCAAATATTACCAACGATGGGTACTGTGTTCGATATAAGAAGATTAGAATAGCAGGAAAAGAAAACCCAGCAATCATTGAACTTAATGATACATAACCAAAAACAAGCAGAGTAACTACCCAAATTAGCAGCACAAATAGGGCACCATAAGGGTGAATGGCAAACACAACACCCGAAAGGGTTGCAACGCCTTTTCCTCCTCTAAATCCTGCAAGCACAGGAAAAATATGACCAATCATGGCAGCAAGGCCAAGGTAAAGCTGGAAATTTACAAACAAACCTGTTTCGGGGATATAAAAATCAGTAAGGTAGAGCAACTTAACAGCGGCAAAACCTTTAAGCATATCGATAATAAATACAGGGATCCCTGCCTTTGCTCCAAGAGTTCTCATTGCATTGGTAGCACCTGCATTTCCACTACCATAATCCCGAACATCTACTCCATAAAAAATCTTTCCAACCCAAACAGACGTTGGAATCGAGCCAATTAGATAGGCTAATAGAATAATTAGAATCTTATAAAAATCAGCTATAACCACAATCCTAAATTTTTTCGCAAAATAGAGAATAATTTTCTTGGATTCAAAGCAAAAACAACAAATGGTTGAATCGAAATACAGCAACATCAAATCACAAGCTGATTAAACGGCTTAATACATGATTAATAACATCTTCATTATTTTTAATAAACAGGAATCATTTCAACTTTTTTTCTACTTTTGTCATCGTTATGTATTTTTTTACATATCTAAAAAAAAGTGATTTTACAAATGTTCTCAACCAACTAATTAATTTCCCTTAAACCCAATAAACTTTATTCAATGAAATCACTCACTAAAATTCTATTGATTTGCTTTTCAGCAATACTCATAATCACTTCTTGTAAGAAAGATGATGCTGAACCCAAAAAGTATACTTTAACAGTGGCTGCTAACCCAACAATTGGCGGATCTGTAACTGGTGGCGGCGAATACAAATCGGGCGAAGATATTGCTTTAACAGCAACCGCTAACGCCGATTACAATTTTGTAAATTGGAAAAATGGTGATGTTGTTGTAAGTACAGAAGCTAATTTCACATACCAAACAACTGTAGGCGATGTTACCTTAACAGCAAACTTTGCTTTGAAAACATATGCTCTTACGTTAAACATATCTACCCCTAATGGTTCAGGAACAGTTACTGGTGGCGGAACTTACCTTCCTGGTAGCAGTGTTGATTTAATTGCCACTCCAGGGGCAGGATGGGCGTTTGTAAATTGGACAAAAGGGGTTGATGTATTAAGTACAAATGCTACATACTCTTATACGACAACTGCTGAAGATGTAACAATTACAGCAAATTTTGTAAGAGTTTATGCGTTAACAGTTAATACAAACCTTACAAACGCAGGAGTTGTTACAGGTGGAGGTAATTACCAAACAGGCACATCTGTAGATCTTACAGGAACCCCAAATATTGGCTACACTTTTGTTAATTGGACAAAGGGAGGTGTAGAGGTAAGCACAAGCGCTGCCTACAGCTATACCACTACAACTTCTGACGAGACTATTACCGCAAACTTCACTGAGAAAACTTATGTAATTACTTTGGGTGCTCAGTCGAATACAACAATTGGAGCATTCTATTCTATAGCCCAAAATACAATTTACAATCAAACTGATGCTTCAAATAATCAAAGCGCAATTGATTTAATATGCTTCTACGAGCATGATATAGTTAATAACAGAATTAATGACATTACACTTTCATCTCCAGGGGCTAATATTACAGGTATTTTTGGAGGAGGAGCAACTGATCCTTCACAATGGACAACAAAGAGATTAACTCTATTCACACCTCCAACAAGCACAATTACAACAACCCAATTTGATGCTTTACACCAAAATGATCCTGCAATTCAAACCTATTTCAACAGTGGAATGACTTCGAGCAATAAAAAAGCGAAGCAGTTATTAGTAGATAATATCTATGCTTTTAAAACTGTAGATAATGTTTACGGCTTATTCAAAGTTACAGCCGTTACGCAAGGTGCAGATGGTTCTGTTCAAGTTGTTTTAAAGTTTAGAAAATAACTATTCCCAATTAATAATATTGGCTGCTCTCTTACAAAAGATTGCAGCCAATTTATTTTTATGAGTATTCGCAAAGATACCTAATCGAGAACCATCGATTGACTCTTTCAGGTCTAAAGACTCTGAAAGGTCATTTTTTCCTTGAAATTACTCTGACAGTGTTCGAAGAACCTGTCAGAGTAATTTCGCAGAATTCAAAGAAATAGTCATAATAACGGATAGTCATATTATTTTTAAAAGCGATGAAGAAACAAAAACTATTACTTGGGCTATTTATCCTATTTTTCAATTACAATACTTAGCTGTAAAAAGGATGATAATGAAAACTCAAGGCCAATAATCACCCTTAAAGCTGGAGGTCAATATACACCTAATTTGCAAGAAATTCCTGCCGGAGGCAAGCTGAAGTTTGGAATAAAAGTAACCAGCGGAGATGATATCATTACTAACCCTAGAATTCAACGTATTGCCGATGGGAAATTGTTAACTGAAAAAGATCAAGAATTGATGTACGATCAAGGTAATAAGGAGAGCGGTGCATTTAAAGTTTTCCCATCATGTGATTTTTTCTCGAACAGAGCAGTAAAAGCGCTTACTGAGGCGAGGTTTGAAAAAATATAGAAGTAGATAAAAAGCAAAGCCTTTCAGGTTTTAGAAGCCTGACAGGCTTTGCTTTTTTATAAATATAAGAATCTAGGCTTTTGGACCAGCCTCAATTAACTTTTTACCAGCTTCATTATCGGTGAAGTTCTCGAAGTTCTTAATAAACAGTTCACCTAAGTTTCGAGCAGCATTATCCCAATCGGTTGGATTTGGCCAACTATTGCGAGGGTTTAAGAATTTTGAGTCAACTCCTTTTACTGCTTTTGGGACCTGCAGATTAAAGATTGGAATAGTTTCAAACTCGGAATTCTCGATACTTCCATCAAGAATTGCATTTATTAGAGCTCGGGTTGATGGCAAATCAATTCGCTTACCAACACCATAGGAACCACCAATCCATCCTGTATTAACGAGATAAGCTTTCAGACCATATTTCTCCATCTTTTTCACCAACTCTTTTGCATAAACAGTTGGGTGAAGCATAAGAAACGGTTGTCCAAAACAGCTGCTAAATGTAGGCTGAGGTTCAGTTACTCCACGCTCAGTACCAGCTAATTTGGCTGTAAATCCGCTTAGGAAATGGTATTGGGTCTGTTCAGAAGTAAGCCTTGAAACAGGAGGTAAAACGCCAAAGGAATCAGCGGTTAAGAAAATTACAAATTGAGCATGACCCGCCTTTGAAATTGGTTTAACAATATTATCAATATGGTAAATTGGGTAAGAGACCCGAGTATTTTGAGTTTTACTTTTAGATTTAAAATCTATCGCTCCTTCATTATCTATTTCAAGGTTTTCGAGAAGTGCATCACGACGAATGGCAGCATAAATATCTGGTTCATTAGCTGGATTAAGATCTATACACTTCGCATAGCAACCCCCTTCGTAATTAAATACACCATTATCGTCCCAACCATGTTCATCATCGCCTATTAGCGCGCGATTAGGATCGGCTGAAAGAGTTGTTTTTCCCGTACCCGAAAGACCAAAAAATATCGCAACATCCCCTTTCTTGCCAACATTTGCGCTACAATGCATTGATGCTATGCCCTTAAGAGGCAAGTAGTAGTTCATAATAGAGAAGATTCCCTTTTTCATCTCTCCACCATACCAAGTACCACCAATTACTGCCATCCTTTCACTAAGATTGAAAGCAACATACACTTCGCTGTTGAGATTCTGCTCTTTCCATTTGGGGTTTGATGTTTTTGAAGCAACAAGAACAACAAAATCAGGTATAAAAGTTTTTAACTCCTCATTAGTTGGTCGAATAAACATATTCTTAACAAAGTGAGCCTGCCATGCTACTTCCATAACAAAGCGGACGCATATACGAGTATCAACATTTGCTCCACAATAGGCATCAACAACATAAAGCTTTTTTCCGCTTAGCTGCTCTGCACTAATATTTTTCAAATGCTCCCATATCTCAGGTGTAATGGGTTTATTATCTGAACTTTTTTTACCATTTTCAGCCCACCATACATTATTCTCAGATGAGCTGTCTTTTACTATATATTTATCTTTAGGCGAACGACCTGTAAAGATTCCTGTATCAACATTAATTGCTCCAAGGTTTGTTAGAAAACCCCTTTCAAAACCTTCAAGGTTTTTATCAGTTTCGCGAGTATACAATAAATCGTAACTCGGATTATAGATTATCTCTTCAGGAGTGGCAATTCCGTATTCAGCTAAACTAATGCTTGTCATAGATATAGAATTAAAAAATCAATCAATTGAATCAATGTACATTGCAAATGTATTCTGTTAAATGGAAATTGATTTTTTTAAATATATGTTGTATATCACTATAAAAAACAGAATGTAGTTAGGGGATAGCTAAAAATAAAAAAGACTTGGAAGTTCCAAGTCTTTGAAAAACGATTCAAGTTTCTATTTATGAGACTATTTCAATAAATAAATTTATAAAACAAGTTATTATTTACAATTATTTCACTAGCATAATCATAACAATTAAGCTGCTATAAATGTTCAATAACATAAAATTAAAACATAAAATCCTTTTTTTTTAGAATAATATTCGTGAACGGTCATCCAAATTTGAATATACAAAAAATTATCTGTGTTTATTCTTATGGGGTTAGTTAAACTTTTTCTACAGACATTAGCGGTAAACCTTTCGAAACTGAAACTCCATTTTCAACTAGAATCTTTAGAATCTTGCAATCAAAAGGTGCTTCAATTTCATTGAAAAGTTTCATGGCCTCAAGAATACAGATTGTATCCCCTTTTTTAACCGATGAACCTTCCTCAACAAAAGATGGTTTACCAGAACCTGCTGAACGGTAAAAAGTACCAGCCATTACTGAATTAATGGTATCCTTATATTCATTCTCAAGTTGTTTGGAACTGACGCTTTTCGATTCATTAACTTCCTTGAGAGTTTCTTCAACAACAGGCTCAGCAACATGTTCATTAGAATATGAACTTTGGGAACTTCCATTTCCTGATTTCATGGTAAAATGAAAATCACCTTTGCGAATAATCAACTCATTAAATTGGTGTTTTGAGACCTTTTCAATAATAGCATTCATACCGCTATAATCATCGGGGTGAAGCATTGCTTTTCCATTTCCAGATGCTAAACTAGATATTGTTGAAATAGGTTCTGATTCAGGTTTACCCAAAAGAATTTCTGCTTCAATCTGAGCAGGAGTTTTAGGTCGTTTATCCTCGGGTAATGCTCTCCATTTAAAATACTCTAGAGCTACCTCAGGGAAAATTAAGTATGAAAGAATATCATTTTCATTTTTGATTAGCTTTGGATCAGGGATATTAGCAGTAGCATTAGGAAGAGCATCCTTCAGATCATCAGCAGGCCGATGATCAATTGGTTTTTCATCACCTAATATTTTCTTAATAAACTCGGGATCTATGGGTGCAGGAGAGCGCCCATAGAGTCCTTTCACATAGTTTTTAACTTCCTGGGGCACTACCTTATACCTTTCGCCAGTAATCACATTCATTACAGCCTGAGTCCCAACAATCTGACTTGTAGGTGTAACTAATGGAGGATAACCAAAATCTTTTCTAACCCTTGTAACCTCCTCAAGAGCTTCTGGTAATTTTTCGATAACCCCTTGTTGCTCCAACTGTGAGCGGAAGTTAGAAATCATTCCTCCTGGGATTTGATGAATAAGGATTTCGGAGTCGATGGAAGGTTCATAGCCTCTACACTTAGTTCTTTGTGGAGAAAGATCTGCAAAATACTTATTAACTTTTCGAATAGCGTCAAGATTCAAATCTGTCTTAAACTCAGTTTCATTTAGAATTGCAACCATAGTTTCAACCGGAGGTTGCGAAGAGAAACCAGCCATTGATGATACTGCACAGTCAATAGCCCCAGCTCCAGCTCTAACACTCTCAAGATAAGCTGAAACAGCCATACCACTTGTAGCGTGACAATGAATCTGCACTGGAATATCAAGTTCTTTTTTTAATGCTGCTACCAGTGATTTGGCTCCTGTTGGAGAAAGTAAACCAGCCATATCCTTGATACATAAGGAATCGATACCCATGTTAATTTGCTCCCTGGCATCACTAACATACTTTTCTACAGTGTGAACTGGGCTGATTGTATAAGATAGCGTTCCCTGAGCATGACCTCCATACTTCTTTACCGCTTTAATTGCAGATTGCAGATTTCGGGAATCATTCAGCGCATCAAATATTCGGAATATATCAACACCGGTTTCGTGTGCGGTTGCAACAAATCGGTCAACAAGATCATCGGGATAGTTTTTGTATCCAACAATATTCTGCCCTCTTAAAAGCATTTGCAACGGAGTGTGTTTTGCTTGAGCCTTGATTAATTTTAAACGATCCCAAGGATCCTCTCGAAGAAACCTTAAGCAAACATCAAAAGTTGCACCACCCCAAACTTCGAGTGAGTAGTAACCAACAGAATCAATAGTTTCAATTATACCTAAAATATCATCGGTTCGCATTCTGGTTGCCCATAATGACTGATGACCATCTCTAAGAGTAGTATCTGTAATTCTTAATTTTATCTTATCGCTCATATTAAGATTTTATCAATTTGTTAAAAATGCACCAATACCAGAATATTTCATAAATCGGTTATGAACAAGTTCTTTAGCTGAAAGTGTATTTAATGATGAAATATTTTTAATAATTGCTTTCTTCAGAGAATCAGCAACTTCTTCGTAGTTTTCATGAGCACCACCAAGGGGCTCCTGTATTATTTGATCGATTACGCCATGCTTTAGTAAAGCACCTGCAGTAAGATTTAGCGCTGTTGCTGCATCAGGTGCAAATTTGGCATCTCGCCAAAGAATTGATGCGCATCCTTCGGGTGATATAACCGAATAAATTGCATTCGAAAGCATAAGTATCCTATCACCAACCCCAATTCCTAGCGCGCCACCACTTCCACCTTCACCAATAACAACTGAAATGATAGGTACCTCAAGAATTGACATTTCTGTCAGGTTTCTTGCAATGGCTTCTGCCTGTCCTCTTTCCTCCGCTTCAATTCCAGGGAAAGCACCAGGAGTATCAATAATGGTTACTATTGGCAGGTTATAGCTTTCAGCTAATTTCATCAGCCTAAGTGCCTTCCTATATCCTTCTGGTTTTGGCATGCCAAAATTTCTTTCGATATTCTCATTTGTGCTTTTACCTTTATTATGGCCAATAAGCATAACTTTATGCTTACCAATTTCGGCAAAACCTCCAATAATTGCTTTGTCATCAGAATAGAATCTATCTCCGTGCAGTTCTACAAAATTAGTAAAGACAAGTGATAGGTAATCCTGCAAAATAGGTCTTTTCGAATGACGGCTAATCTGAACAATTTCCCAAGGTGAAAGATCTGAGAAATCAGACACTTTCTGAAGTTCATTATCTAATATTTCATTTTCCACCAAATTTAACTCTCGTTCCATAATCATTCTCTATTAGATGTTAAAACCAAATTATTGAAATGTAGATTATCGGTTATAGTATCCCAAAACCTTGCTTAAATAGTCCTTCATATCTTTTCTCTCGACAATGGTGTCGACAAAACCATGCTCAAGTAAATACTCAGAGGTTTGGAAATCGTCAGGTAGTTTCTCTCCAATTGTCTGTTCAATAACGCGTCTACCTGCAAAACCGATTAAAGCACCAGGCTCGGCTATATTCAAATCCCCTACCATAGCATAACTAGCTGAAACACCTCCTGTCGTTGGATTTGTTAAAACCGATATGTATGGTATCTTTTTCTGTTTTAATCTTGCAACGCCGGCACATGTTTTGGCCATTTGCATGAGCGATAAAGTCCCTTCTTGCATTCTTGCGCCTCCCGATGCTGAAAAAACGATGTATGGGAAGCTGTTATCGTAGGCAAAGTTTGAGGCTAATAATATCTTTTCTCCGGTTCCACTTCCTAAACTACCTCCAAGAAATCTGAAATCCATTATTGCCGTAACAGCATCAATCCCATTTATCTTGCCGTATCCGGTTATTACGGCCTCGTTAATGCCCGTTTTCTTTATATTTGATTCAATTTTGCTATGGTAGCTCCCATTCAAATCAATAAATTTAAGGGAGTCAACTGGACTGATATTTGAGAAAAGTTCTTTAAATGAGTTGTCGTCAAAAGTCTGTGATATTCTTTCCCATGAAGTAATACTTCCATGATAGTTGCATTGCGGACATACATTTAGATTCTCTTTCCAATTACTAATAAACACATGAGAGCCACATTTACTGCAACGAATCCATAGATCCTTTTTAACCTTCTTTTTTTCTGATGTTGAATTGCTATACCATGCCATTTAATCCACCTCCAATTAAATTTAAAAGACACTATATAAAAACTCATTAATGAAGGAGTTTTTATATAATACAATTATTAATTTACTGAATAACAATTATTTAAGCTGTAAAATACTTATCGTCCCCATCAAATAAGTACTATTCCCCATTTGTAAAAATAAGAATTTTAGTGCACTTAGGTTAAAAAATTACTCATAATTATACGAACGTTTGAAAAATAGAAAACTACACTAAAAATTTCAAAAAAAACCCAGAATTATCTGGGTTCGAAGAATGATAGAAAAATCCTACTTTAAAGTTTTCTTATAGTTTTCAGCAACTTTCACCCAATTTATAACCTTCCAGAAATTTGTAACATAATCGGCACGTTTATTCTGATATCTAAGATAATACGCATGTTCCCATACATCCAATGCTAGAATTGGAACCCCATGTTTTGGTGCAATATCCATCAGCGGGTTATCCTGATTTGGTAACTGTGCTATGAATAGTTTCCCTGAATCATCTACTGCAAGCCAAGCCCAACCGCTTCCGAAAAGTGTGGTAGCCGCTTTTTCAAATTCTTTTACAAAGTTCTCATAGGAACTAAATGATTCGATTATGGCTTGAAGCAGTTTACCTTCGGGCATTCCTCCTCCATTTGGGGACATCACCTCCCAAAACATGGCATGGTTAAAATAGCCACCTCCGAAATTTCTTACCTGAATAGGATATTTACTAACATTGGTAAATATCTCCTCCATGCTTTTACCATTTAGATTATTTGCATCTGCCGCTTTGATAAAATTGTTGTAGTACGTGCGGAAGTGCTTATCGTAATGAAATTCCATAGTTGTTTTATCGATGAACTGTTCTAGCGCATCATAGCTATAGGGAAGTGCAGGGAATGTAAACGTTGTTGGAGTTTGAGAATTTGCTTTGAGCGTAAACAGACCAAGCAAAAGATTTAATAAAATAATGGTTTTTGTTTTCATAATATTTTTTATTTCAATAACATACAAGAAAACAAAAAAGTTCACTGCTGATTTAGCTATGAACTTAAAATATAAGTTTGGAAAAGAATCTTATTTCACCTCGATAATATCGAAATCCTGCGTGTAGTTTATTAAAAATACTGATTTGTTGTCAAATCCATCAACGCTGCTTTGCTGTATAAATTTATAGTTCGACTGCAACAAATCAACATCAAGATTTGGTAAGCAGTATTTAAAATCTACTCCATACTTCTTTAAAGCTTTTAAAAAATATAAACCAATATCATATCCTTGGAATGAATACTGCGATGGCTCGGACCTATAAAAATGCCGATAATCATTAACAAAGAACTTAACATCCTTTTGTAAATAATCAACATAGTAAGGTGTGAAAATATTAATATTCAGTCGATAGAAGTAATCAATAGGAACATTCTTAAATTTTTGCCATTTTGGAAATCCATAAACCTTAACCTTGTAATTGTAATAGGTAGCTAGAGCAAACAGATGGCTTAGAAAATCCGAAACAAATGCTTCATTCTCTGATGGAATAATAAAAACATTCTCCTTCGCCTCGTTCATACTCTGGTTAATCTTCTCCTTTATTTCGGCTGTTACACCACCTGGTTTATATTTTATCTCCTTAAAATGAATTGATTCAGAGTTCTCACACTGATTAATCCTATTTGAAATGAGCGATTTATAATTGTTATTAATTTCAAGTTTTGAACTGTCATCCTCATATATGACCATAAGATTTTTATCGGAGCAAAAATCAACCTTTGATGCAAACTCATCAAACTGAACAAATAATGAAGGGTTTACCTGAAAATAGTAAGGATTACCTTTAAGCAAATCATCATTTTGCGACAAGGGTGAAACAATATTTATTCTATTCTCCCTTGAAAAATTGGCAAAAGGTTCAAGTAATTCAGGATAAACTGGGCCAATAATCAAATCTGATTCCTTCAATCCTTTTTCGGTTAAAAGTTTTTTCGATTCTACAATATTCTTGTTCGTATTGAATACTGATAAGTTTAGCGACAATCCATCTCGCTTCATTGAATCAACTGCCAATAAAAAGCCTTGATAAAAATCTAAAAAATTATGCGCTCTCGACGATATCCTTTCATTTCCAACAGCTCCGATTTCACTTGCAGCGAGTTCTGCTGAATCCATATCGGCTTTATCAGGAAGTAATGGTAGAAGTAATGCGATATTAAAAACTCGCTTCGAATTCCGATAATTAAAGGTGTCGCATTTAACTTTTGGTGCTGAATAGGTCGTATTATCTGATGAAACAGGCACAATGGTTTTAGATTCGACTTGAGTGTTTGTTGAGATTGAGGATTTTTGGGGAATCTTAAGTATCGTCCCAAATTTAAGGCCATTAGCAAGCACCTCTTTATTCAGAGATTCTATGGTTTGAATATCTACCTTATATTGCCTTGATATAGAATAAAGACCCTCCTTAGGCTTTACCTGATGGTAAATATAAAGTACTGAATCGCTATGTGTTACTTTATTAATTGTGTTCAACTTATCTTTTGGGATTAGAAGTACTTGGTTAAGTATCAAACCGCTCTCAACATCAAGGTTTACTTTCACAATCTCATCTATTGGAACCTGATACTGCCTTGATAGACCAAAAAGCGTTTCACCTTTCTGAACCGTATGATAAATATACTTCTCATCATCACCTTGTTTAGGAAGATCTTTGGCAGGAATCTTTAAGGCCATATCAACCTTTATGCCCAGATAAATATCAGCATTCTCCATGGCTATCTCCATTTGGCTAACTCCATAAGTCTTGCTAATAGAATAAAGCGATTCTCCCTTTTTAACAATATGGATATAGAAGTATTTTCCTTCGATTTTCACCCTGTCAGTCGATTTCTTTATCTGAACAGGATTGTCAGTTTGGGAATATAATGGGTAAAAGAATAAAAGTATGGCTATTACAAGTAGTATTCTCTTATGCTGCATCATCAATATTATTTTAATCATCGCAAATGTAAGGAATCAATTTCGTTTCCCGAAAAGTCTTTTTAAATTTAGTTGATGGTTGATAGTTGACAGTTGTTAGTTGTTAGTTGTTAGTTGTTTCTTTTCGCTTTTCGCTTTTCGCTTTTCGCTTTTCACTTTTCACTTTTCACTTTTCACTTTTCACTTCTCTAACTTCTCACTTTCTTTTGCTATCATTGCGACCAGAAAAATATTATGCCAAAAGAACACCTAAATACTGAAATATTTGCCATTGCGCTTCAGCAGCATAGATATTTAGGGATGATCTTCATTCCTTACATTATACGCTTAATTAGCGAAGAGGGAGAAATTTATACAATTGTTGAAAATATTCATGAATCGAATCCGAAGAAATGGGACTCGATAATCCCTGAGGGTGGATATGAACTCCTGAAGAATATTAACGAAATATCAGACACTACTATTCATAAGCAGTTCAGCAAAGGAAAGAGTAGCGCTTCAGATTTTTATAAATCGCTCGATAAGAATGAGCAGATTTTTCAATTTGTGAGAGCATATCTTGAGCGAAGGATGATAAAGTGTTTTGATATCCTATGTTCTCATAAAATTCCTGTCTACTTAAAAGAGAAAAACTTTAATAATTTATATGAAGACCACAGATTAAAGCTAGTTGAAGAGCCAGCCTTGCCAATATTCCATTTCTCAGTCACTGAAACTGAAAGTCGATACAGGATAGATGCTTCGTGCAACGGAAAATCAATTAACCTAACCACAAAAGAATCTGAATTAATCTGCAACGACCCATGCTTACTAAGGGTGAAAAATAATCTTTATCGATTTTCAGGAATTGATGGAAAGAAATTAAGTCCATTCTTTTCGAAACAATATATTTCAATACCCAAATCGGCAGAACGGAAATATTTTGAAACCTTTGTGCTTAATGCTATTCGAACTCAAATTGTTGAGCCCGATGGATTTATCATTGAAAACAGCAATCCTGAGAAAAGGGCTCTGCTTTCAATCGAAGATAGATTAGCTGGCGGAGTCGGATTCACGTTAAAATTCATCTATGGAAAAAAGCCATACCTTGCTAATGCTAAGCCCGAACCCGAGGTAATTCTAAGTATCGAAAACGATAAATACAAGTTTTCACGTTTTGTTCGCGATGTTGAATGGGAAAAAGCCAGTTCCGAAAAATTAGCTGAATTTGGGCTAAAAAAAACAGGGGAATCGGAATATTTGCCTACTGAAGTTACCGAGGAGTTTAATGGTCAACCACCCTACCAGCTGGTTGAGTGGATAAATAAAAATCAAGCGGAGGTTGAAGGTGCTGGATTTGAAATTCAGCAAAACCACGGAAAGGAGAAATACTATCTCCAAGATTATCGGGTTGAGATAAATTCAGATTCAACCGAGGATTGGTTCGACCTTTACGGAAAAGTTATCCTTAACGATATTGACATTCCATTTATTCATCTTAAGAAGAATATTCTTAAGAATATTCGAGAGTTCGTCTTACCCAACAACCAAATCTTCATTCTGCCCGAAGAGTGGTTTACACGTTATCGACCACTGTTTTTCTTGGGTAAAGAATCGGGAGATAAAATTGCCATTCAGAAATCGCTATTCAATCTGCTTATCGACTGTAAAGTTGATGCACCAAGCGCACAGCAGCTAAAGGATAAATTTGGTAACAATGCTCACCAAAAAGTTAAACTGCCAATTGGATTAAACGCTCAACTTCGCGATTATCAAAAGGAGGGCTACGTATGGCTTAACCTGCTTCAACAGAACGGTTTGGGTGGTTGCTTGGCGGATGATATGGGTCTTGGAAAAACGATTCAAACCCTTGCCCTTCTTCAATCGCTAAAAGAAAAAAGGGAGGTAATTGTTGATACTTCAATTGAATCGGAGGTAATGATAATGGGACATACATCGCTAATTGTTGTTCCAACATCGTTAGTGCATAATTGGATTCAAGAGCTACTTCGTTTTACGCCAAATATAACCTACTTCTCGCATACAGGGCCAAACCGAACCAAAAGCATTTCGGAAATTGTAAAATATGATTTGGTAATTACCACTTATGGCGTTGTTCGAAACGATATTGATTTGCTTAAAGAGATACGATTTAAATATCTAATTCTCGATGAAAGCCAATCCATAAAGAATCCGATTTCGAAAATCTACCGTTCGATGCTACTTCTGAAAGCAGCAAATTACTTAACAATTAGCGGAACACCAATTGAGAATTCTCTTTCAGACCTTTGGGCACAGCTGAATTTTCTTAACCGTGGAATGCTTGGTAGCATCAAATCCTTCAATGAGGAATTTATACAACCTATTGAAAAGAATAACGATACGCAAAAAGGAGAATTACTAAAAAGTTTAATCCAGCCATTCATCCTAAGGCGAACCAAAGAGCAGGTTGCCAAAGATTTACCTGACATTACCGAGCAAATTATTTACTGCGAAATGTCCGAAGCACAGCGAAAATGCTACGAATCGGAAAAATCATCAATAAGAAATAGTATTCTCGAAAATATTGCTGCTTTAGGATACGACCGTTCAGCAATTGCCATTTTCCGTGGATTAACTAGGCTTCGCCAATTGGCCAACCACCCGAATATGATTGATGATAATACAGGTTTCGATTCGGGTAAATTTGAGGAGATAACCCGTAGCATCGATAGCATTGTGGCCGAAGGTCATAAAATACTTATCTTTTCATCGTTTGTTAAGCACCTAAAGATTGTTGCAAGCTACCTCAACGAGAACGGAATATCGCACGAAGTGCTTACAGGAAGCACAACCAACCGCAAGGAGGTGGTCGAACATTTCCAAGGCGACTCAACAGTGAAA
Source organism: Bacteroidales bacterium (assembly GCA_025361485.1). GTDB lineage: Bacteria > Bacteroidota > Bacteroidia > Bacteroidales > Tenuifilaceae > UBA8529. The sequence continues at coordinate 12,018 of JANYLA010000132.1, read as the reverse complement.
GTCTTTCTAATCTCAATAAAAGCTGGTGGTGTTGGACTAAATCTTACAGCAGCCGATTACATCTTTATTCTTGACCCTTGGTGGAATCCTGCCGTCGAAAATCAGGCTGTATCCCGTGCTCATCGAATTGGACAGGATAAAAACATTTTCGTTTACCGATTTATCACCCTCGATACCGTTGAGGAAAAAATACTTCGTTTACAGGAAAAGAAAGAGCTACTTGCCCAGACTTTTGTTGACTCAGCAAATCCGTTGAAGATATTGGGTGAAGGTAGAATTCTTGAGGTGTTGGAGTAGAAGTGAGGTAACTTAAACAAGGTTTGAAATTCCTATCAGAAATTATTTTTTTCTCTTTTTCCAAAAAAGAGGATTTCTTCTAGTATGAACAATGGCAATAATATATATTTTATCAATTTCAATAATATAAAAAATTCCAAAAGGAAAGCGTTCTGTCAATGCTCTTCTAACTCCTTTATAAACAAGTTTAAATTGATTTGGATTTCGTTGAATTGCATTAATCTTTGCATCTAATGCAAGTAAGAATTCATCACCTAATCCGATTCTAACTTCATTGTACCATTTTGCAGCATTTAAGGCATCCTGTTCAGCTAAAGGTTTTATGACAACTTTAAACATTATAACTGCTTTCTAATTCTAGCCTTTACATCTTCCCAACTGCTTCCCTCATCCGGTTTGTTTAAATGATACTCTATTCTTTCATCTAAGAGCACTTTGGTATCCTCAGAAACTTCAAGTTTGTCTTCTTTATCGGCAATGCTATCCCAAATTGCTTCAACAATTAGTATCCTTTCAGGTACGCTTAACTTCAATATGTCTTTCATCATTTGTGTCATACTACAAAATTACGATTTTAAAAAACATAAAGATAATTTCCATCAAGTTTTTAATTGACTTCATTATCAATTAAATGAATTGATATTCCATTAACCTCAAATACTCAAACTAATCAATTATTGCCAATATCCAATTATTCACTATATTGGTTTTTCTTAAATCTTCAACTATGACCGATGATAATGTAAGAATAAACTATCTGCTTGAAAAGCTAGAAACATTGCTGAAAAGGCAGGAAAGCTTCTCAAGAGAGATAAATGAGCTACGCGATGAGATTATCAAACTGAAATCGCCTCAAGCTAAAGTACCATCTGAAGCAAAACCAATTGAGTCAGTTGGTTCATCAGAAAAGGTTATTCAATTTCGCGATATAGCTCCACAACCTAAACAAGAGATAAAAGTTAAGGTAGAACCTGTTTATTCAGCAGTAAAATCAGACACTTCGCCCATTGAGAAATCGAATATTGAGAAATTTATTGGTGAAAATCTTATCAATAAAATTGGTATTGCAATTACAGTCATTGGCGTTGCCATAGGAGCAAAGTACTCTATTGAACATCAGCTGATAAGTCCATTAACCAGAATAATACTGGGTTATCTGATTGGATTAGGATTACTTGGTTTTGCCATTAAGCTGAAGAAAAACTATGAAAACTACAGTGCAGTTCTTATCAGTGGAGCAATAGCAATCATGTACTTTATCACTTACTCAGCATATAGTTTCTATGACTTAATTCCTCAGGCATTTACATTCGTTCTAATGGTTATATTTACTGCCTTCACAGTGGTTGCAGCAATAAATTATAACAAGCAGGTTATTGCTCACATTGGACTAGTGGGTGCTTACGCTGTTCCATTTCTCCTTAGCGAGGGTTCATCAAAAGTTGCTGTTTTTTTCAGCTATATAACCATTATTAACATTGGGATTCTGATTATCGCTTTTAAGAAATACTGGAAACCGCTTTACTATTCGTCTTTCGTTATTACTTGGTTAATATTTTTTGGTTGGTATACATCTAAATATCAAACATCGGAGTATTTTGGTTTAGCGCTAACTTTCATATCTATATTCTTTGCAACTTTCTATTGTATTTTCCTTGCCTACAAGCTAATTCAGAAGGAAAAATTTGATGCTGGTGATATTATACTTTTTCTTGCAAACTCATTTATTTTCTTTGGCTTAGGATATTCAATTCTAAGCGCACACGAAACTGGGAAACAGCTACTCGGTTTATTCACTCTTTGCAATGCCATTATTCATTTTGGAGTTGGGGTAGTTATTTATAGACAAAAACTTGGCGACAGAAATCTTTTCTACTTAGTTACAGGCTTGGTTTTGGTTTTCATCACCATTGCGGTACCGGTACAACTAGATGGTAACTGGGTAACCCTATTCTGGGCTGGCGAAGCGGCATTACTTTTCTGGATAGGCACATCAAAAGATGTATCGTACTACGAAAAGCTATCATATATTCTGATGTTTCTAGCCTTTTTCAGTTTAGCTCACGATTGGATAAATATTTATAGCGGTTATCTTCCCACTAACGCTGAAACTAGATTTACCCCCATTTTCAATAATCATTTCCTAAGCTCATTCTTGTTTATTGCAGCATTTGTATTTATTAACTATCAGAATATTAACAGGAAAAACAAATCAACCTCGCTACCACAAAATGTGATTGGGTCGATAATGAATTTCTCAATCCCTGCTATTCTCTTAATTGTGCTCTATTTTTCATTCCGTTTGGAGATTTCATCGTATTGGAACCATTTGTATGCTGATTCAGCACTAGAGATAACTCCCGATGGTCAGGACTACCCAAATAATTATTGGAATTTTGATTTGAAGAGTTTTAAGATAGTATGGATATTTAATTACACATTGCTATTCTTCTCACTTCTCTCTTTAGTAAATATATTGAAGATTAGAAACAGGAATTTAGGATTCATTAATTTGATTTTTAACACTTTAATAATCATAGCCTTTCTAACTTTTGGATTATATACTCTAAGCGAATTGCGCGATAGCTATATAACACAAACCTTATCCGAGTATTATCAACGGGGAATATATAACATTTTGATAAGATATGTTTCCTTTGCTTTTGTTGGTCTTATGTTTGCAACATCGTACAAATCCATAACTCAGGATTACATGAAATCTGAACATTTTAACCTGAAGATTATCTTTGATTTATTGCTATTTATTTCGATAGTTTGGATATCGAGCAGCGAGTTAATCTCATGGATGGATATGATGCAATCGTCGCAAACCTATAGATTAGGTTTAAGCATTCTTTGGGGAGTGTTTGCTCTTGCACTTATCGTTTTGGGTATCTGGAAAAACAAAAAGCATCTTCGAATCGGAGCAATTATTCTTTTCGGCATCACGTTACTAAAACTAGTATTCTACGATGTTTCACAGTTAGAAACCATCCAGAAAACAATTCTTTTTGTTTCGTTGGGAGTTCTACTCCTGATAATATCATTCCTTTACAATAAATACAAACATCTAATTTAGATAGAATTGAAAACCAGACTATTACTTATAGCCCTGCTCCTATTTATTTGTTTAAGCGCTTACAGTCAAACTAAGCATTATGACTACAAAAGGGAGATAAATGGAGTAAAAGAGCAGTGGCACAAAATTGTGTTACCTAACGATATTTTCGGAAAGATTTCAGCTGATTTTTCAGATATCAGAATACTTGGAATAACTCCAAGCAATGATACCATTGAAGCGCCTTACTTTATTGAGGTCTCGGACGAAAAAATATCGCAAAAAGATGTGGCATATAATCTGCTCAATGAGTCGAAGAATGAAAGCGGATACTTTTTCACATTTGAAATACCCACTAAAACTCCGATAAACCGAATAGAACTCAATTTTAATGAGCAAAATTTTGATTGGAGATTAACTCTTGAAGGAGGTCAAAATCAGCAGGAATGGTTCACTATTATTGAAGATTACAGAATCCTTTCAATAAATAACGATTTAACCAATTTCCGTTTTACCAAGTTAACTTTTCCCGATTCAAAGTATCGTTATTACAGAGTTTTAATAAAAAGTAAAGTAAAACCTGAGTTAACCTCTGCAGTAATATCATTGGATGCCTTTACCAATGGCAATTACAATAAGATTATTATCAGTAACACTAAGATTCAGAAGCAAAACAAGGAAACAGTTATCGACCTCAACCTAAAAGCGTTGGTTCCTATTTGCTATGTCAAGATTCAAATTAAAAATGGATTCGATTACTACCGACCAATAACCATTCAATATCTTACTGATAGCGTTAAAACCGAGCAGGGATGGAAGTATCATTATAACACTTTGGAAACGGGAACCGTTAATTCCTTTGAAAAGAATGAATTTCGATTTGCAAGTACAATTCTTAAAAACCTGCGAGTTATCATTGATAATGAAGATAATAAACCGCTTGAAATTGATTCAATCATTGTTAAAGGTTACAAATATGAGCTAATTGCTCGCTTTTCGGAATCTGCTAAATACTATCTAGCATACGGCAACAAAAACGTTTATGCACCTAGCTATGATATCACCCGTTTTGCCGATAAGATCCCAAAACCATTGATTTCGCTAGAATTAGGTGAAGAGCAATTCACTAAAAAAGAGGCAAAGCAAAAAGTAAAACCACTTTTCCAAAACAGGATTTGGTTATGGGTTATAATGGCTGTAATTATTGGAATACTTGGATGGTTCTCATATAATATGATAAAAACCAAGGATTAAGATAAAAATTTTTTATTATAATCAAATTAGCTCTTAACTTTTAATACCCAAACATGATTCGTAACTGTTTTTAACATAGATGGAATGGTAATTTCCACTCCTTGACTTGTCTTTCTCCACGATATTTGCTTATCGCTACCAAGAAGTTGTAGTTTAGCCGTTTCAGAAAAAGAGATTTTTGAAAGATTTAGTTTCCCCTCAGGAAACTCATTCATAAAAATATATTGGGTTCTCCCATCCTTTGTCTGTGTGTAATGAATAGAATCACCTTCGTTGTAACTTGAATACATTCGGGTACCATAAATTGCTTCACCGTTTACTTTCATCCACGCACCAATCTCCTTTAGTCGAAGATAGGCAGTCGGATCAAGTTCACCATTGGGATCTGGCCCAATGTTTAGTAAGTAGTTGCCCCCCTTACTTACAATATCAACCAATTTCTCAATGATCTCATTGGTAGGTTTATAAATATCGTTGGGAACGTAGCTCCAACTTGTAGCCATAGTCATACAGGTTTCCCATGGATAGGGGAATCCCTCATTTGGTATCTGTTGCTCAGGGGTAAGATAATTCTGTTGTTCCCCGGGTACGGCTCGATCAACAACAATCATCCTAGGTTGCTTTAATCTTACCTCTCTTACTAAACGGGGCATATCGATATCCTGACTTTGTGGATTACGATAAGAGCGACTACTCTCCGTTACTTCCTGTAATTCGTCCTTAACCTCTTCATCCGTTTTCTTTCGTACCCATCCTCCATCTAACCAAAGGATATCGATGTTTCCATAATCACTAACCAACTCATTAATCTGATTATGGGTATACTCAACATATTTCGCCCACTGTTCAGGGTGTTTTAATATGGAGTAGTTGGCATTACGATCGCAAGCCGGGAATTGACGCCACCAGTAAAAATCGGAATGCCAATCGGGTTTTGAGAAGTAAGCACCTATCCAAAAATTTTCATTCCGGAATGCAGTGAATACCTCCTTGGTAATATTACTCCTAGGATTAGATGAAAAAGGGCAATTTATATCAGTGATTTTATAATCGGTGTACTTACTATCAAACATACAAAACCCATCATGATGTTTGGTAGTGAATACAATGTATTTCATACCAGCTTCTTTAGCTGCAGCGGCCCACTTTTCAGGGTTAAACCTTACTGGGTTAAATGTTGTTTTAAGGTTCTCATAAGCCTTAACATAATCATTATAGTTATCAGCCACACCTTTCTTTCTTCCACCCGTAGCCCAACTTACATCTTCGGGGCATATGCTCCAGCTCTCAACAATACCCCACTGGCTGTATGTACCCCAATGCATTAGCAATCCGAATTTCAGATCCTTCCATTGCTCTAGCCTACGTTGAATTGCAGTATCCTTATCGGGAAAATAAGACTGGTGTTGGGCCGAAGTGTTCTGAATACAACACACGATTAACATTAATGCACTAAGAATGATATTTCTAATTGGTTTCATTGGTGGCTTGTGTCAACTAAAATTAAATAAGTAAAAACATGCTTACGAAGGTAAAAACTTATATCCTCAATTACACAAAAAAAGCGGTGCATAATGCACCGCTTAGTATCAATATATAGTTACCTTTTATGAATGTTTATTTAAAAACTCCGTTACATTCTTTTCAATCCGTTTCACCACATCGGTTCCATCGGCTTTAATGAACCTATCGCCTGTAATATTCTCGAATAGTTCGATGTATCTTTCGGTGATTTGGTTAACAATGGTTTCGGTCATCTCAGGAACCTTTTGACCATCGTGACCTTGAAATCCATTATCCATCAACCACTCACGAACAAACTCCTTTGAGAGCTGCTTTTGCTGCTCGTTTTTAGCCAATCGCTCTGCATATCCATCAGCATAAAAATAACGCGATGAATCAGGAGTATGGATTTCATCAATTAGATAAATCTTTCCATCCTTCTTACCAAACTCGTACTTTGTATCAACAAGAATTAGCCCCATGGCGGCAGCCATTTTAGTCCCTCTTTCAAAAATAGCCAATGTGTATTTTTCAAGAAGTTCATAATCCTCTTTGCTTACTAATCCCGTTTTGATAATATCTTCCTTCGAAATATCCTCATCATGACCCTCGGATGCTTTGGTGGTTGGAGTAATAATTGGTGTGGAGAACTTTTGATGTTCCTTCATCCCATCGGGCATTGGCATACCACAGATAGAGCGTTTACCCGATTTATACTCACGCCAAGCATGACCTGTTAAATAACCACGAACAACCATCTCAACCTTAAATGGCTCACAGAAATGGCCAACAGTTACCATTGGATCAGGGGTAGCTATTTTCCAATTTGGAACGATATCGGCTGTTGCATCCAGAAACTTTGATGCAATCTGATTTAATACCTGACCTTTGTAAGGTATTCCTTTGGGTAAAACAACATCAAAGGCCGAGATGCGGTCTGATACAACCATCACCAACATCTTGTTGTTGATATTGTATACATCGCGCACTTTGCCGTGGTAAACCCCGGTTTGTCCGGGAAAGTTGAAATCGGTACGGACGATTGCCTTTTCCATATTAATGTTCGGTTTATAAGTTACTATTTTGATTATCGGTTACGGAATTATTTTTTGATTTTGATTCAGAAAACTTCTCAAATGCATTCACAATATATTTAACCAAGGTATGGCGAATAATATCACGAGTATCGAAGTAAATTATTGCGATATCGTTAATCCCTTCGAGCAAACTTATAGTTTTAACTAACCCCGAATCCTCCTTACGGGGCAAATCAATCTGCGTGATATCGCCAGTTACAATAAACTTAGCATTTTTACCCATTCGGGTTAAGAACATCTTAAGCTGACTTATTGTGGTATTTTGCGCTTCATCAAGAATTACAAAAGCATGATCTAATGTTCGGCCTCTCATATAAGCTAGAGGCGCAATTTGCACAGTACCGTCCTCCATATACTCTTGAAGTTTCTTCACAGGTATCATGTCATTCAGCGCATCGTACAAGGGTTGTAGGTAAGGATCAAGTTTTTCTTTCATATCTCCTGGAAGAAATCCAAGCCTCTCCCCTGCTTCGACCGCTGGGCGAGTAAGTATAATCCTTTTAACCTCTTTATTTTTCAAGGCTCTAACGGCAAGAGCAATAGCTGTATAAGTCTTTCCTGAACCTGCTGGCCCGATAGCAAAAAGCAAATCGTTTGTTTGATACATTTCAACCAATAACCGTTGGTTAATCGTTCGGGCTTTAATTGCTTTCGCCTGATTTCCAAAAACAAGAATATCGGTTGAATCCTCTTCGGCTTTCTCAATTGTTTCGCTGGTTTCATTAAGAAAATCTTGGATATTCGCATCGGTCAAGTACTTATAACGACCAAAAAACTCAATCATCTTATTGATTTTCTGCTCAAGAATATTTATTTGGTTTTCGTCACCAATGACCTTTAGCTCATCTCCCCGAGCAACAATCTTTAGCTTCGGAAAATGCTTTGCAATGATATCATATTTAGCATTTTTAACTCCGAAAAGCGCTAAAGGATCAATCCCTTCAATTAGTATTACGCGTTCGCCCATTATCAATGTTTATAGTTTATCTGAATAAAAGCACACAAATTTAATCATTTAGAAATATTTGGTTGAGTGATGTTAATTAAAACTGATAACCTTTTTAATCAAAGATTACTGGTAGCTGCTTTTTTTTAGCAACTTTGTAGGATAATCAAGAAATTGAATGAACAACGAGGTTGAATCGAGCCAAATACTAACATTAACAACCGATTGGAATCAGCACGATTACTATAACGGTGTGCTTAAAGGGAAGCTCGTAACCGTTTGCCCTCAGCTTAAAGTGGTTGAAATCACAAACCAGATACCTCTCTTTAACCTCAATCATGCAGCATTTGTTCTTCGTCATAGCTATAAACACTTCCCAAAAGGCACTATTCATCTTGTTTTGGTAAATAGCGATAACTGCCAATCGCAACGGATGATTGCGTTCAATTATGATGAGCACAACTTTATTGTTCCCGATAATGGGTTGATAGGATTGATGCTAAAAGAGCCTCCCCAGAATGTTTTTGCTTTTCCGTTCATTTCCAAAGGAAGCTTTGCATCTCTTGAACCATCAATTCAGGCTATTGATGGCATTTGTAAAGGTAACAATCTTGCAAGTATTGCTGAATCAATAAGTAACTTCGATCAACGAATACCGTTACGGGCAACCATCGAAAACTCGGCAATTACGGGTAACATAATCTACATCGATTCATATATGAATGCCATTACGAATGTATCGAAGGGTTTGTTCGACAGGGTTGGTAAAGGTCGCAGGTTCGAGCTATTCGTTCAAAGTCAGCATAATAAGGTCGAAAGAATATCAAACACATACAACGAAGTAGATTCGGGTGAACTTATAGCTATTTTCAACTCAACCGATTTGCTCGAGATTGCAATAAATAATGGCCATGCAGCACAATTGCTTAACCTATCGAATGGGTCGAGTATTAGGATTAAGTTTTATGAAGAATAGGAAATTGAGAAGTTATTCGGAAGTTAAAGAAGTCAAAGAAGTTAGAGAAGTTAGAGAAGTTAAAGAATTAAACTGGGTTATATGAAAAGTGATAGAACATTGCCTTTACAGGCATTTGAAAGACTTTTAAACATTATGGATGAACTCCGTGAGAAGTGCCCATGGGATAGAGAGCAAACCATCGAAAGTATTCGTCCGCTTACCATTGAAGAGACTTATGAACTTTCTGAGAGTATTCTTGATGGCGATCTTGAACTAATAAAAAAGGAATTAGGTGATATTCTTCTACATATCGTATTTTACGCTAAAATTGGTTCTGAAAAAAATGCTTTCGATATTACAGATGTTATCAATGGGCTTTGCGAAAAATTGATTTTCAGACATCCTCATGTTTTCGGTGAAGTCAAAGTAAGAGACACGAACGAAGTATTGGAGAACTGGGAACAGCTGAAAACGAAGGAGAAAGATGGAAATAAGACCATTCTTTCGGGTGTACCAAAAGTTTTGCCAGCACTTATCAAGGCAAATAGAATTCAAGATAAAGTTAAGGCCGTTGGTTTTGACTGGGAGGAGCGTTCTCAGATTTGGGAAAAAGTTGAGGAGGAAATGAATGAGCTGAAGCACGAGATCTCAGTTCATAACACCGATAAAATGGAAGCCGAATTTGGCGATTTGCTTTTCTCCTTAGTAAACGCAGCAAGGTTGTATAACATCGAACCTGAAACGGCTCTTGAGCGCACCAATAGAAAGTTCATCAAGCGTTTTGGTTATCTCGAAGAGAAAACTATAAAACAAGGACGTTTACTAAAAACAATGACTTTAGATGAAATGAATGTTATTTGGGAAGAAGCAAAAAAATTCGACAAACGATAATATTGAATATATAAGCCGCGATAATCAATGATATACACCTAATACAAGATTGATAATTATTATTTATGACCAATTCTGAAGTAAAAATATATCAATTAGATGATGGAAATACTGAAATCCAAGTAAAATTAGATAAGAATACAGTTTGGCTTTCCCAAAAGCAGATGGCTGAACTATTTGAAAAAGATTCAGATACAATTAGCCTTCATCTCAAGAATATCTACGAATCATCTGAATTAGACGAAACAACAACTACCGAGGAATACTCGGTAGTTCAAAAAGAGGGAAAAAGAAGGGTTAATCGAAAAATCAAATTCTATAACCTTGACGCAATAATCTCGGTTGGATATCGTGTCAACTCAAAAAGAGGAGTTGTTTTTCGTATTTGGGCAAGTAAAGTATTAAAAGACTATCTTATTAAGGGATATTCATTGAATGAAAAGAGACTAATTGAACAATCCCAACAGCTTAAAGAACTTCAAGAATCAGCAAAGATATTAGGTAATGTTATTAATAATCAAGAGTTAACAAGCATCGAAAGCATTGGGCTACTAAAAATCATATCTGATTACGCCTATGCTCTTGACATTCTTGACCAATACGATTATCAAACGCTCAAATTATCGTACACGTCGGGTAAAGAAATTTATCAGTTGACTTATGATGAGGCAATTAAACAGATAAAATTTGTCAAAGAAAATTATGGAAACAGTGATCTTTTTGGCAGAGAAAAAGATAATTCATTCAAAAGTTCTATTTCAACGATATATCAAACATTCGAAGGCATAGACCTCTATCCGAGTATTGAAGAAAAAGGTGCAAACCTATTATACTTTGTAACTAAAAACCATTCATTTTCCGATGGAAATAAAAGAATTGCGGCTTTTCTTTTTCTGTTTTTTCTTGAAAGAAATGGAATACTTCTAAATGAATACAAGCAAAAACGCATTGCAGACAATGCATTGGTTGCATTAACGCTTATGATTGCTGTTAGTAAACCTGAAGAAAAAGATACTATGATAAAAGTAATTGTTAACTTGATTAATCGAAAGAATTAATAAAAATAGATGTTACTCTACCTCATCAAAAAAACGCTCTACAGCATCCTCATCATCTGGGGGGTGGTTACTATGATATTCCTGCTTTTCAACCTCGTGCCGGGCGATCCCGCAAGGATGATGATGGGACAGCGCTCCGATTCTGCCTCTCTTGCAGCTGTTCGTCATGATTTAGGATTAGACCGTTCTGTTTTTGCTCAGTACCTCAAATATATTAATGACCTATCCCCTATTTCCATTCATAATCCGAGGTCAAAGAAGAGCTATATCTTTATCAATAAAACCTTATATTCGAACTACACCAAGATAGCTCGAATATCAAAATCAAGGATTTTGGTTATTAAAGCACCTTATCTCCGACGCTCTTACCAAAGTCAAAAAACGGTAACTTCAATAATTGCCGAAACACTTCCAAATACATTTATTCTTGCATTAACCTCAATGATATTCGCCACAATACTTGGTATCGGTTTAGGGGTATTATCGGCAATTAATAAGGATAAATTTATTGATAGATTTTCGCTTGTATTTTCAGCAATAGGAATGTCGTTACCCTCATTCTTTGCAGCAATTCTAATTGGCTGGCTATTCGCTTTTGTCTTGGGGAAATATACTGGACTAAACCTAACAGGCAACCTTTGGGTAGTGGATGATTTGGGCGAAGGCATTCATCTTCAACTCAAAAATATAATACTTCCAACAATTACACTTGGATTGAGACCGCTATCAATTGTAACCCAACTCACTCGTAGTTCGTTGCTCGAAACGCTATCGCAGGATTATATTAGAACAGCAAAAGCCAAAGGATTATCGTTCGGAAAAGTTCTGTGGCGACATGCATTACGCAACTCCTTAAACCCTGTTGTTACGGCAATTTCGGGATGGTTTGCATCGCTTATGGCTGGGGTAATCTTTGTTGAATACATCTTTGGGTGGAAGGGCTTGGGCTACGTAAT
>JANYLA010000126.1 GCA_025361485.1 Bacteroidales bacterium | reverse complement strand
TAGTTTCTTAACCTATATTGGCATTTCTAATAAAATAAGAACTCTTAGAGAAGAGTTCGACTTGAAAGTAGGTAAGGAAGCACTTTTACTATGCTTTGAGGAGGGAATTGAATACAGACTATTTAAAAACACAAAAACATGTTGTAAACTCTGTGCTGCAATTGAGGATAATATTGTGCCTAAATATGTTTTATGTGAAAAATGCAAAATTAATTACCACAATGCTATTTATAGAACATGCTTTAATTGTAAAGATTTATAACTTCAAAATTCAATAATCGTCAAATCAGTTTTTTAAACAAACGCTACCTATTCGGATACCATTAGCAACATATATTATACTATATATTTGTTATTCAACTATATATACTATATCTCGTGACTCCCTCCAGCTCCACGAAGGTAATATCAAAGAAAATCAAACCCCATCAAATTTGCTTATTTGATGGGGTTTGATTTTAGCCCAATTCAACGAAGTCGTTTTGATTTTGTATTTTTAGAGAAATTTTTTAAAATGAAATTCCAGTACTGCTCCGACTTACACCTTGAATTCACTAAGAATAGTTATTTTCTGCATTCTAATAAGCTTATTCCTAGCGCAGAGATCCTTATTCTGGCTGGGGATATAATACCTCATAGGAAGAACCTTGATAATGAGAAGTACTTTGATTTTTTATCAGAATCATTCAAAGAAGTTTACTGGCTTCCTGGGAATCATGAGTATTACAATTCAGATTTGGTTAGAGGTAATCGGCTCGAAGGGAAAAAAGTGAGAGATAATATTCACATTATCAACAATGAAGTAATTAACTGTAATGGTGTAAACCTAATATTTTCAACCCTATGGAGTCATATATCACCCCAAAAGGAGTTAATCATTAAAAGTCACCTTTCAGATTTCTCTCAAATTAAGTATAATGGAGATGCATTCCGTCCAAAGATTTATAACGAGCTACATAGGCAAGCATTGATTTTTCTAGATAAAACGTTGCAAAAATTGAATGGGAGCAAGAACATAGTTATCACTCATCATGTCCCAACACTTCTAAATTACCCTCAAGAATATAAAAGCAGTCCTTTGAACGAAGCGTTTGTGGTTGAATTGTTTGACCTTATTGAAAAGTATCAACCCGAAGCGTGGATTTATGGACATAGCCATATTAATACTCCAGAGTTTAGTATTGGAAAAACTAAGATGATTACAAATCAACTAGGTTATGTTGATATGGAAGAACATAAAACCTTTAGGCTTGATGCAATAATAAACATTTAATTATGTTCTATATCCTATTTATCAGGTTTGTCCTGATATTAAAGCTATGAAACATAATAATATTTGCTAAAGTGTTGTCAATCTAAATTATATTTTATATCATTGTAGTCAGGTTGAACCTGACATATTTGCTATGAAACATAAATATATATCAACTCAATCAAACGAGGTTCTAACTTATTTTAATGAGCAGAATAGACCTTGTTTTGATTATCCAGAGGTTTTCAAAGCATTACCCAATTCAAAGGAAAGTGCTGTTCGAGAATTGCTCAGTGACATGACTAAGAGAGGCTTACTAATGCGATTGAAAGAAGGAGTTTACTATGTTATTCCATATGAACAAGATGCAAAAAAGTATATGCCCGACTGGCATTTGATTGCAGAATATTTGGTGAGAAATGCTGAATACTATATAGGATACTATTCAGCTTTGCAAATTCATAATTTAATTACTCAACCATCTCTGAAGGAACAAATTGTTGTCTCAAAACAATTGAAACCTTCCGAGATTAAAATAAAGAATATTCCATTCCAGTTTATCTACCACAATACAAACCACTTCTTTGGCACTAAAAAGGTATGGATTGATAACTTTAATAAGGTACAGTGTTCTGATTTAGAAAAAACAATTATTGACTGTTTGTTCAAACCAAACTATGCTGGAGGTATTGTTGAAATTGCCAGAGCAATAAACACATCGAAGAATCAAATCAGATTTGACAAACTGCTTGATTATGTTAAAAAATTTGACTCCCAAGCGGTAATTAAAAGACTTGGGTTTTTACTTGAACTGCTTGAAATACAGAATAACATCATAGATGAATTACAAAAAATCAAAACAGCCTCATACATAATATTGGATACAGAACTTCCAAAAACAGGAAGAATGGTACACAGATGGAGCATCCAGCAAAACTTAGAAACTCAAACTATTAAATCGGCCATATACACATGATAAGACCAGGAGAAATACAGCAAAAGGCAAGAGACTGCGGAGTCCGTGACCAACAAATTGAAAAAGACTACATACTTTCGTGGATATTATCTGGTGTTGCTCAGCATGAGGAACTTTCCAAAGTAATTGTTTTTAAAGGAGGAACGGTTTTAAAGAAAGTTTATTTTAGGGATTATCGCTTTTCGGAGGATCTTGATTTCACCTTACTTAGGAATGAAATTCCCAATGACAAAATATTCATTTGGTTCAAGGAGACTTTTGATTATGTTAGAGAAGAAGCCAATATTCCCCTAGAAATAATTGATAATAACGAACATGAAGACGGAGGGATAAACTTTTATATCAGCTATGTTGGTCCATTTGGTGGGCAAGGCATTAATAAAAAGGTAAAAGTAGATATTTCTAGAAGTGAAAAAATGGAATTCGAACCAATTATAAAGCCTGTTATTATTGAGTATTCCGATTTGGAAAGCCATAGCCTGTTAAGCTACCAGTTGGAAGAGGTACTTGTTGAGAAGATGCGCTCTGTAATGCAACGTATGCAAGCCAGAGACTTCTACGACATTTGGTATTTATTGGAAGAACATGGAATGGATATTGAATTTTATGTAAATGAGTTTACTAATAAATGTACTCATAAAGGTTTGAATCCCTCTGATTTTACAAAGAAATTAAACGAACGCTTACCTCAGTACAAAGGTCGATGGAAAACATCAATGAATGAACAAATTCATAATTTACCTGATTTTGATCAAGTTGAAAGAGAAGTACAAAGGCATTTGAAGAAGTTAAGGTTAATTTAATTGATTCTGATTTAAACTGACCGATTAATAAAACAATAAACAAAACAATCTAGTCAAAATGAATCAAAATACATCAAATGCAGTCATGAAACTATTAATAATTTGTTTTTTTAAAACTAATTTTATTCTAAAAAACAGATGGTATTGAATTCTCTTCAAAAATATATTGCTATTTTTCAAAAATTAACAATTGATAGGTCACATGGAATCGCACCACATAAGCCCATTCTATTACTATCTGTATTGCAAGCATTTCAAAACAATCTAATAACGAACCAAAGAATCTATATCACTCCAGAATTAGTTGCTTTATTTAAAACAAACTGGAGTCTACTAGTAAACACCAATCACGATTGTAGGATTTCTTACCCTTTTTATTTTTTGAAGAGCGACAGGTTTTGGCAACTTATTCCTAAAAGTGGATTTGAAAACATTAATCAAATGGGTTCAATCATGAAAACTTTTTCTAACTTGAATGCAGCAGTTGATTACGCAATTATTGATGATGATTTACTCACTCTGATGAAGGATAATAAAAGCAACAGTATATTACAGCAATTTTTATTGGATGAATATTTTACAGACACTAAAACCAACTTCTCAAATTCATCAATGATACAACAAAAATTATTTGATGATATTGAAGGAAAGATATTAAGAGAAGATGCTGGTGAATATAGAGATGAAATTAAGCGTCTAATACAACAACAAAACGAAGAAGAAATTTTTCTTCGTGGAAGTTTATTTAAAAGAGAAATCCCAAAAATCTATAATAACACGTGTTGTATTTCAGGGTTGAAAATAGATGCTACAATTTCTGTTTCCATGGTTGATGCTTGTCATATAGTTCCTTTTAGTGAAAGCTATAATGATACTGTCACAAATGGAATTGCATTATGTCCCAATTTACATCGAGCATTTGACAGAGGTTTGATTGGCATTGATTGTAATTACCACATAATCATCTCAAAAGTTTTTAGCGAAAACGTCAGTGATTTTAGTATTCGGAAGTTTGAAGGGAGAGAAATTAGATTGCCAAATCAAGAAAAATTCTTCCCTTTAGTTGAAAACTTGGAATGGCATCTAAAAAATATTTTCAGAAGATGATATTTCTGTGGCAATAAAAAATCATAACTTCTTATTTTGTGGGCAGGTTCAACACCATCCTGTGATACTTGTAGGATAAAAACCTTTACAACGAACCTTAATCAAGTACAGCAGGATGAACAGTTGAAGCAGTAACAATATGCTTCCCTTTAAATAAATTGACGCTAACATTTCGGTTAACATAACACATCTAGCAATTATAATTTATTGATATATTGAGTATTAACTAATATTATTAAACTCCCTCCAACTCCACGAAAGACTCTAACCCAACTAGTTATGGTCTTTTATTCCCATCTGCACAAGCCTATTTTTATCATTTCTCACAATAACATGTCCAATATTTTATCTTTCTGGACATGTCTGCTGATATGTTCAATGCTTTGTCGTCATGCATTAATTGACATCAAATCAAAGGAGAAAAAGTTTATCTATGCCCGTGACATGTAAACATATAAACAATATGCCTTACGGTAGCCACTAACATCACCGTTCGGCGAATCTGCTTCTTTCTGTCTAGCTGCTCTCTCTTTTGAATCCTCATCTCGTCGAAGTACTTAGTCGTTTTTATCGGATTAACTCCCGGTTTGTACTTATAAAATACTGCTACACACCTGTAGCAAAAGCTTTCGTTATCGGGGCGTTTAATCTCTCGTATTAAAACTATCTGTGCTCCAACCGAGCACCCCTCATTCTTTATATAATCAAGCGTCTTTTCCTCGCTGCAATTAACCGAAGCACCAAAATCATCAATTAAAATTTCGCCTATTTTATCTGCAATAGAATCTGGTGGATGAATCCGAACCAGCGTAAGGCCACAATCATTAACCTTTTCCGTCTTGTCGACTTCATATGTACGGTATACTGCAGGGCTGCCGCTAGCAAAAGAGATAAGTATTAGAGAAATAGAAAGCAATCTAGCCATTAGCGTGTTTTTACAAAAGAACTTTCAAACCATGTGCCAATTAAGTGAGACATCAGACGTGAGACATCGGACGTGAGAAGTGAGAAGCATAAAAAAAGCAGCACTTGACCCACTCAATTCCAAAAATCATTATCTTCGATTTTAAATAAACCCTAATGGTATGGAATCTCAATTCATAGTTATTCCAGCAATAATCTTGGTAATAGGAGGAATAATATTTATCAGCCTTTACTTTAGTAAAAAAGCCGTAATAAAGCGAAAACTCAAAAAAGCGGTTGGCAAAAAAATCTCCGATTTTATAAGCGGTGATATCGCTAAAGTTGTTGGGACGGTAGAGTATGTTGGCGAAACGCTTATCTCTCCTTTATCCGGTAGGCGTTGCGCTTACTATTACGTATTGGTAGAGCAGCAAGTATCCTCGGGGAAAAGTTCTCACTGGGAAAACGTAATTGAGGAAGAGGTTGCCGGAACTTTTGTAATTCGAGATGGCAGGCACTGCGCTCACATTAACAGCAAGAATGTTAAAAGTGTTCTCGTTGAGGACAGGCAATACTCATCGGGGTATGGGAATGACGCTACTGCCGAACTCGAGAGATATCTGAACGCTCATGGGCAAAAAAGTGAAGGAACATTCGGATGGAATAAAAACATGCGTTATAAAGAGGGTGTTCTGGAGGAGGGCGAGCTGATAGCGGCCATGGGCCGTGGGGAATGGAAAACTGCTGAACAGGAGAATTTACCTGACATTTATGATAGAGTGCTTTCAATTACCTCTACCGAAACGGAACCCGTTTACCTTAGCGACGATCCCGAAACAGTTAAAACCACATACTCTGATATGAATTTGCAGACGAATGCGTGAGTAGTTATGTTCTGTAAAGCCCGAAGCATAGCGAATATACTTTATTCCTCAATAAACGGGTTTTAAATATGCCGGTCTGTAGGCCGAAATATAAAGACAGCAAAGTCGAGAACTTCACATACGGTATAAGAATAACAATCTGATTAGTTTTCTTCGAAATCGGTTATTATACGCAGAAAGTCAAGATTGGGAAAAGATTCAATCATAAGCATTCTATTACTCGGTTGCTGACTCCTCCACAATTCGAGTTCTTTCCAAGTAATCATACTTCCATCAAAATAAATTGGACTATATTTAAGTCTTTCAAAGCAATCGCCTTTGCAATATTTCTCGCTTACTTCGTAAACGCTTAGAATCTCTCTCATGCTATCTCGTCAATATATTACGGTCAAAGATTCATTTTTCAATTTACATTTCAACTTTTGTTTAATGGGTTATAAAAGATATAATCTATATTTTTTCTGCAACGAGTTCATATTCTGACTTCGAAGAATTCATTTTACCTCTTTTTACCCAATTGTTTTTGCACTTACTTTTTAACCTGAAGTAGTCTCCTAGCTACGCTTTTCAATTTCTCTACATTCAAACTACTACCCTTTTTTCCATTTGAATTCCATTCCCAATATCTCTTATCTTTGCAAAAACAACTCTCTAATGCCAATAAAGCAGGAAAAAGTAAAGCTAAAGTCTCTGAACTACACGGAAAGCAAAGACTTCGCCCCTATTATCGACGGTTATGTAATGGCAGGCTTTCCTTCCCCTGCGGGTGATTATATCGACAATGATTTGAACCTTAAAACGCTGCTAATGCGCAACGAGAGTTCGACCTTTTACGTGCAGGTGGTTGGCAATTCAATGGTGGATGTTAATATATTTAATGGCGATATTCTTGTTGTGGACAAATCGCTCGACCCGAAAAAAGATTCAATCCTTGTTTGTTTTATTGATGGAGAGTTTACCGTTAAAAAGGTAAGCAAAATCGGAAAAGAGTTTTTCTTAATCCCTGCGAATACTGATTTTAAACCAATTAAAATTGAGGAAACCTCTGATTTTAGGCTTTGGGGAGTGGTAACTTTCGTAATTCATAAACTCATATAGTATGTACGCATTGGTTGATGGGAACAACTTTTATGTCTCTTGCGAGCGTGTTTTTAAACCCATGCTCGAAGGTAAACCTGTGGTTGTCCTCTCCAATAATGATGGTTGTATTATATCGCGTTCAAACGAGGCGAAAGCGTTAGGACTTAAAATGGCTGAACCCGTTTTCAAAAAGAAGGAGATTATCGAAAAGAACAATATTGTAGTATTCTCATCGAACTATACGCTATATGGCGATATGTCGAATCGTATGATGAAAACGTTACAAACCTTTTCACCTGATATTGAAGTCTACTCCATCGATGAAGCATTCCTCAATCTAAAAGGCATACAAACCAATTTAACAGAATACGCCAAACAGATAAAGGCAACAATTCAAAAAAACATAGGAATTCCTGTTGGGATTGGAATAGCGAATACAAAAACGCTTGCCAAGATTGCTAATAAAATTGCGAAGAAGCAAAATGGAGTTTTCGTTATCGATTCTGAGCAAATCCGCGATTGGGCATTAAAGAACACCCCAATTGAAGGTGTTTGGGGCATTGGTCGTCAGTATTCAAAAATGCTTATGAAATCAGGGGTAAATACTGCCTTTGATTTCACACAACTTGATGCTAGCTGGGTTCGTGGCAAAATGAGTGTAGTAGGACAAAGAACAAGAGATGAGCTGCTCGGCCAGCCATGCATCGCTTTCGACACCATTATTCGAGCCAAAAAGAACATAGCCACAACAAGGGCGTTTGGCAAAAAACTCTCTGATATTAGCATAATCGCAGAAGCGGTTGCCACCCATGCTGTCCGTTGTGCTGAAAAACTCCGTAAGCAAAAATCTGTAGCTAGTTTAATCACTATTTTTATTCACTCCGACCCTTTCTCGGAAAATGAGAAATATATCTATAAAAGTCTTACAATCACCATCTCCAAGGCAAGCAACACCAATCACGAGCTTGTTAAAGCAGCTCTAAATGGGTTGAAACGAATTTATCAACCCAACATTCTTTATAAAAAAACGGGAATTATAGTAAGTGAAATATCCTCCGAAAGCTATGTTCAAGGGAACCTATTTGAGGAAAATAACAATGCCCAGTTAAAGGAGATATCAAAAATTACCGACCTTCTTAATACACGATTCGGAAAGGATAAAGTAAAATTAGCGGTACAGGGAGTTAATAAGGATTGGAAACTTCGACAGGAAAAACTTTCGCCCCGTTATACCACCCGTTGGGACGAACTACTAAAAGTTAAGGGGTGAATTATACTTTTCATTTATTGTATTATCCCACATCGGTTCATCATTTCACTCTGATCGTACGAAGTTGAAAATATTGCCTTATCGGCAAACAGACATATAAAAACAGAAAGGATGAGGCACACCTCATCCTAATATTAACAAAGGCAGTTCACTAGAACTAAATCTTTATTCCTACTACCAAAACATCATCAATCTGATCATAATCGCCTTGCCAAGCTTCGAACTCTTTATCTAAGAGATTATAAAGCTCCGTTGAAGACATGTTATAGTTTTCGTATAGCAATTTCTTAAGTCGCGCTGACGAGAATTTCTTCTTGGATTTATATTCGAACTGGTCGGCAAAACCATCGGTAAAAAGGTAAAGAATATCACCTTTATTTAACTTCAACGTCTCGTTTATAAACCTAGGAATGGTTATGTCCCAACCAATTCCATATACGCTAGGCTTCAATTTCACAAGTTCACCCTTAGCAATAATATGCATTCCGAGCTTTGCCCCGCTATATGTCAACTCGTAAGTTTTGTGATTAAATGTACAGAGCGCAATCTCCATCCCTGGGTGAATATCCTTATGGGTGTGGGTAAAGGTATCGACTACATACTTGTTAGCATAATGGAGTATTAGCGCAGGATTTTCGTAATTACAGCTCATCACAGCCTGACGAAGTGCATTTTCGCATATTACGCTGATAATAGCTCCTGGCACACCATGTCCAGTACAATCTGCAACAGCAAATACCGATAAATCTTTGTTCCTAATATGCCAATAAAAATCGCCACTCACAAAATCTTTAGGTCGATTATAAATAAACACATCGGAAAAGTTCGATCTAATCTCTTCTAGAGGAGTCAGTATTGCGTTCTGCAAAAACTTGGCATACGTTAAGCTATCGAGTATCTGTTTGTTCTTCTTATCGACAATTTGGAACTGCTCGCTAAGCTCAAAAGTTCGCATCCGAACTAAGCTCTCGAGCTCTTTTTGTTTTTCACGCAACGATTTAATTCGATTTAAAACATACATATAAATCAAAAGAACCACGAATAGCAACACAAAAATCCTAAACCACCAAGTATCCCAAAAGGGTACACATACAGTAAAGGGCATTGATGTAACATCGCTGGACCAAATCATATCGCTATTGGCTGCCTTTAATCTGAAAATATAATTTCCTGGAGGTATGTTAGAGTATATTGCCTGGCGGCTTGAACTGGAGATCCATTCAGGGTCAAACCCATCCAGCTTCCATGCATACTTAACCATTTTGGGATTTCGAAAACTTACACCAACAAATTCGAAGGTTAGGTGATTTTGATAATATTTCAGGGTAAGATTATCGGGCAGCCCATTCCATGGGTTTACAATAGTCGAGAATTTTCGCCAATCTGTTTCCTGCGAATTCAGTTTCAAACTAAGTATTCGAACTTTAGGTGGAATTGTGTTTTGTTTATCGGCAGTTCGATCATATTTAAGTAAACCACCATTGGTGGCAATCCAAAAACCCGATTCATCATCCTCAAAAACACCGTTCAGATTAGTCTCCAAATCGACCAATCCCTCATCTGAACCATAGTGTCTTATTTCAGTCCGATCATCATTTCTTAATGCTTTCAGATTGACTCGGTCGAGCCCTAAATTCGTTCCCACCCACAAATTATTTTGCCTATCGGGATGAAGTATAAAAATTAAGTTTGAAGCTAAACCATCATTCTCAGTAAGCCGTGTTACATTTCTACTATCGTAACGAAACAATCCATTGGTTCTAGTTCCTATCCATATATCTCCCCTATTATCCATTGCCAATGTGCTAACCTCTTCTTTTTTACCCAGCTTATCGAATTGCTTAACGGTATTGCCTTCCATTGTAAAAAGTCCATTGTAACGGGCTCCAATCCACATAATATTTCTCAACGAATCAATTAACAACTTCTGAACAAATACTTGGCCTGTATCACCTTGGAATAAAGGGAAATGGATAAAATGCTTGCTATTTATGGTATAATACAACCCTCTACTCGATGCAACCCAAAGAACACCCTGCTTATCCTCCACAATATCATCAATACGAATCTTTGAGCCTAGTTTTAAGGGCAATCGGGTAAAGGTGTATGCATTTGCATTCTTATTGTATACCGCTTTACAAATACCTGCATTGCTTGTGCCTAAGTAAACATCGCCATTTTTTGCTTGAAATATTTTTCCAACATAGTTATCGGGCAAGCCATTTTTTTTACTGTACTTTAAATACTTATTGTCTTTTATTACTGTAAGCCCCTCACCAATAGTGCCTACAAACAGACTGCCATCGTTCACTCGGCATATTCCCCAAATTTTATTCCCGATCATTCCGTCGGCAGTAGTGTATGATACAAAAACGTTAGGCTTTAGCAAACTAACACCATTATTCGATGTTGTCCATATGTTACCCTCATGATCAATAGTCATCTGAGTGGGCTCATCAATTAAACCGCTATTCTTCCCGATTCTTCGAAAATATTCTGGATTATTTAAATCAATTGAAAACAAATTTGTTTCTGTTATCTCATCTACCAGACCCTTACCTAGCAACCAAATTTTATCCCCGTAGGAATTTATGCTTTTGATATCTATTTTATTAGTATTGAGATTATTAATTGAAATAAGATAATTGCTCTCTAATTTGAATACTCCTTTGTTTGTGCCAAATAGTACGGTTCCGTTGGACAACTCCGTGCCTGAATTTATGCGAAGAGTTAACTCGGTTTTAACTATTTCAACTTTATCGTTTTGTATGCAAAACAGCTGACCATTATTACTATAGAAAACCTTACCCGTTTTGGTCTGAAATATAAAACTTGAAAGAATTCTGTCCTGAAAAATCTGTGATACTGCTAACGACTGAAATAAAGGGATACTAATTTTAGATACTATAAACTTCTCATTAAAATATTTAATTTTAAATAATCCGCTATTCGTGATTGCCCAAATCATTGATTTTCCAGCAGAAGAAATGGCAAGCACCTCGTTTTCAATCAAAGAATCCTGAATCGTTTTTATTGCTTTCCCACATATGAAATTTAATCCTTGTGACGAACCTACCCAAATATTATCATCCTCATCGGTAGTGATACAGGTTAAACGGGTAAAACTCAAACCATCCTTTGTTGTTATGTAATTAAACTCAACCCCATTAAAGCGACATAGACCACCTCCTGTCGACATCCATATATCCCCACGTTTATCCTGTGTAATACCAGTTACTAAAGAATGTAATAATCCCTCTCGCACACCAAACCGCATAAAGTTGTAACTCTGTGCACTGAGTTTACAAACTTGTAAAAAGCTAAAGAAGCAAAGTATATATATGCACTTTTTCATCTTCTCGTTTTAGGCTGTAGATCCAAATATATCGAAAAATCGTTAATTCAGTCCGATTCTTTTGAAAATAAAAAACAGTTTAAACGCACAGTTAGGGCGATATTAATTTAACAAGGAAGAAAGGTATCCAAGAGTAGAATTGCGCCTACTCATTTGGTTATGAATTCGTCGAGCACGCAGAAAATGCTCGATTGTTATCCCAGCACCCAAGCTAAGCAAATGTTCCAAACTATACTAAAATTGCGATCTCAGATCGCATCAAAACCATTTATAAAAATAGTTTCATTTGAATTATTTACTTTTACAGACAGCAAAAAAGACTTCGTTGAATAGAAGTATACAACCTAATATTAAAAATTCGAGCCATGACTTTCCAAAAAATTGAACAAAAGGTAATTAAGTTCAGAAATGATAGAAACTGGGAGCAATTTCACCAGATAAAGGATCTTCTTCTTGGGCTTAACATTGAGGTATCAGAGCTACAGGAACTATTTCTTTGGAAATCAAAAGAGCAACAAGCAGAAATTAAAATTGAAAACATCAGAGACGAAGTGGCTGATATAGCTATATATCTTATCTACATAAGCAAACACTATAACATAGCCCTAATGGAAGCCATTAATGATAAAATAGCTAAAAATTCCATTAAGTACCCAGTTGAGAAAAGCCGAAATTCGAACAAGAAATACAACGAGCTATAAATCTTTCAACTGTTTAACTTTACGAACCGTATTGATTGAATGATTAGTTTTCTTTGCAATTGCGCGTACCGAGAGATCGCTTTTTTCGATTAGTTCGGTAATATTTCTGTATTTTTTCAGTAATGCATCAGGTGTGGCATTCGCTCCTTTTTTACGACCAGCATAAACTCCTTTAGTCCGAGCAATTTCAACTCCTTCTCTTTGCCTTACAAGTCTTTGATTACGCTCTATTTGCGCCCCAATGGACAAAGCCTTAAATAACATTTTAGAAGTTGAGGTTTCTTGTCCATTCTCAAAAGTAAGGAGATTGAACTCATTTATAAAAATCCCAATACCCATATCATGAAATAACTCTATACTATTAACAATATCACTAACCCCATCACCAATAGCAAATATTTCGGAGATTATTACTACGTCGATATGTGTTTTTTTAGCATAATCCATTAAAGATTTAAGTTCACTTCGCGATGCTATATTTGAAGTTTCACAATTTTTTTCTTGAAATATTCTCTTAATATACCAGCCTTTACTTTCAGCAATTCGAGTAAGTTTAATTGCTTGCAAATCATTGCCCTGAGAATCAATATTTGCCTGACAATAAATTACTACATGCATTAGTATCATATTTAGTATTACTACAAATATAATACGTTATTTATATTTATACAAATTATTATGTATCATTTTTATTTTATACTTATTTTAATACACAAATAATTTATTTATGATTCAAGGTTACTTTTCAGCCGAGGGATAATCCATCCTAAAAAAATGAGCGCCAAGTCATAGCAAGCGTAACAATTTCTAAAGCATTGTCGTTAAAAATAAAACACTCTGATAGTGTGTAACGATTGTTTAAAATGGATTTCTTCATCCATTTTAACAGAAAAGGGCGCCAATAACGCCCTTATTCTTTTATCCCGCAATCGTCGACTTATCCAATCAACTCAAGTTTTATTTCTAATTAGACTACATATTTATTGCAACATTTATTGATTGTACTTGTTAAGTGGTTTGTATTTTCATTAATTTAAAAACACCAATTTATTATATTTGAATATTTTAACTAAGGATGAAAGAGAAAAATACAATACACATTGAAATGTTTTACACTTTAACCTGTTCTAATTGCAGAACTCTCAAGCGCATGCTTGATGAAGTTCTACCGCAGTTTGGAAATAAATTTGAGTTAAACAGAAGCCTTGCCAATTCACCTATGGGCATAATTCGAACCATGAAATTAGGTATTCATGCCGTACCTACACTTCTTATTGACAATAAGATTGCATTTAAAAGTGTGCCAACTAAAGAAGAGCTAATCAATAAATTAAACAGCTATTAATTATTCTTAAACGAAGAAAAATGGAAGCAAAGAAAAAACTTAGATGTCCACTTGGGGTTCCAGGTGCAGTTTTAGCCACTATTATTGGCTTAATTGGAGTAGTACTTAACATTACAACCTTCAACTGGTTTGAACTAATCACCTCATTAGCATTGGTATTGGTAGCATTACCATTCATGCGCATAACCATGATGGTGCATTCAGCTAACGACAGATTAGATGAACTGGAAAGCAAAATAAAATAATTTTCTAACAGCCAGATATCCTCGCTAAGCGTAGTTCAACAACTACGCTTATTTTTTAATAAGCTGATAAAGAATTTTGGAATATAAGAAATCTAGATTAACCAAGTAAATTAATCAACTCGTTTCTACACTTTTGGCAGAGGTTATAATTTTTTTGATCTATATCCTCCACATAAGTACTCGAACGCATTACACAGGTTGGTGCATGACAATGGATCAATCCAAGAGTATGCCCCAACTCATGGATAACCTCCTTTATAGCTCGATTGAGAAGAATTTCGTTATCAGCAATCATCCCATAACGCTCATTACTTAACCTATAAAGCGAAGCAATCCCTGTTCGTCCATTTAGATATGCTTGTCCGAATATATATGTAAGAATGGGGATGAAAAGATCAACATTAAAAATTCCAATGGTTTTAACTGAATCGATTGAATATTTGGCATCAACCTCTTTAATAAGATCATTCCCATTATATTGCCTTCTAACAGAGTCGTAGTAATCGCTTAAATCGATATGTCCCTCTTTCACCCTCACTGTTATATTGAACTCATGGGAAACATTCTTAACAAGTCTGTCAAGAAAATCTTGCTCAAAACGCCCAAAAGAAATCAATGTGATATTCTGAAGACTCATTCAGGGATTGGTTAAAGGATATCAGGTTCTATACATTATGGGGTTAATGATAAATAAGATGCTAAAAAGAATAGCCAGTTACTTTTCTAATGGTTTCAGGTCGAACTTTTTAATCTTATTGTAAAGGGTTACCCTATCGACCTTTAAAGCCTTTGCTGAACGGGAAATATTCCAGTTATATTTATTGAGAATTTGGGCAATATGGCTTTTCTCATTATCGTCGAGGCTCTCATATGGGCTTTCAATAAAACTCTTCTCAATAGGAAGATCTTTGAGGAATATCTTTTTCCCGTTTCCAATTACAATTGCCCTCTCAATCATATTCTCCAGCTCTCGAATATTACCTGGAAATTTAAACTCCTCCAAGCGCTGTAATGCTGATGGGTCAATGGTAACCGGAGGCTTATTCATTGACATGCAGTACTTCTTGATAAAATAATCGACCAGCAAGGGGATATCCCCTTGTCGCTCACGAAGAGGTGGAACATGAATATTCACAACATTTAAACGGTAATACAGATCTTCACGAAAACTTCCATCCTCAACCATGCTTTTAAGGTCTTTATTGGTGGCGCAAATCACCCTGAAATCTGATGAAATTTCTTTATTCCCTCCAACTCGGATAAAACTTTTTGTTTCCAAAACACGAAGCAGTTCAATCTGCATCTTGGGGGAGATTGTTGCAATCTCATCAAGAAAGATTGTTCCGCTATCAGCCATCTCAAACCTACCTTTTCGGTTATAAACAGCACCAGTAAAAGCACCCTTTTCGTGCCCGAACAGTTCACTCTCTAGTAAACTCTCAGTTAAAGCACCGCAATGAACGCTAACTAGCGGAAAATATTTTCGCGATGAATTTGCATGTATAGCCCTTGCTATTAACTCCTTACCCGTACCACTTTCGCCAGTAATTATAACTGATGAGTTTGACTGAGCAACACTCTCAACCTGTTTAAGAACCTTTTGCATTACATCGCTAACCCCAATCAGATCTTCGATATTTTCAAGGGTTGCAACTTTTACTTTTAGAACCTCATTCTCTTCGATTAAGGAAATCTGCTTTGTTGCATTTCTCACTAAATGCGATAGGTCATCAGGGTCGAATGGTTTAGTTACATAGTCAAATGCACCATCTTTTAAAGCCTGAACGGCAGTATCAACAGTAGCAAAAGCGGTCATCACAATAATAATCGATTCTTTTTTCAATGCCTTAATTCTACGAAGCATCTCTAACCCGTCCATTCCAGGCATTTTAATATCGGCAAGGATGATATCAAAGCTCTCCGATTCGAGAATTGACAATGCTATTTTAGCATTTTCAGCACATTCCACTCGGTAGCCATCCTCTTTAAACCAGTTGTATAAAGAATCTCTTACTGATTCTTCGTCATCAACTACCAAAATTGAGATTTTTCTTGTCATTGTTTTCTCTCGTTAGGTCTTAATCACAGGCAATGATATTGAAATAGTTGTTCCCTTGCCCAGTTCAGATTTTACATCTATTTTCCCTTTATGGCTCTGAACGATTCCATGAACAATGGCCAATCCTAATCCTTGCCCCCTTGAATTTCGTTTTGTTGAAAAGAAAGGTTCGAATATATGAGGGATATCATCAGCGGCTATTCCTATTCCATTATCAACTATCTCAACCCTAAGTCTATCTTCATCAAGATCTTTTGTCCGTAAAATTACCTCCCCATTTCCAGTAACTGCTTCAGAAGCATTTACAAGAATAGCAATACACGCTTGCTTTATTTGGTTTGGGCTACAATAAATCAAATCTGTTTTAGCCTTAAATTCAGCTGAAAAATTGATGTTGGCAATTTTCATTTGATGGGTCATCAAATCAAATGTTTCCTGCAATATTTCATGCAGATACTTTGGTTCAAAATCATCCTGATCTTTTCTCGAAAAATCTAATAACCCTTTAACTATATTTCCACAACGCTTAGTTTCAGTTTCGATTAACATCAACTGCTTTAGCATTGATTCCTTTTTAATAGGATCTAAATTCTGATTAGTTAATTGTTTCTGAACAAGTTTTGTATAAATAAGAATACCCGAAAGGGGATTGTTTATTTCGTGAGCAACGGATAATGATAATTTTCCGAGCGATGCAATTCGTTCGATATGAATCAGCTCGCTTTGAGCTGCGCCTAACTCTTCGGTTTTTTTCTGAACTTTGTACTCAAGCTGTTGCGACCAGTTTTGCAACTCACTGGTTGCTGACTGAAGGCTATCAAGCATTTCATTGAATGCCTGGGAAACCAACCTCATATCGTCGAGTTGATTGGGTTTTATCTCTAATCTTGTATTTTTATCACCATTTGAAACTGCTTGGCTTGCTTTTACAATAGCATACAACGGTTTTTTAATCACCTTACTCGTAAAGAAAATCAAAAAGCCAATTAATAAGATAGTTGTCAGTGTCGCTAAAAGATAAAACTCTGTAGAAGATGTTCTTATGGCAGAATCAAGATCTTTTAATGGAATTTTTATTACCAATGAACCAAGAACCTCTTCACTTTGGCTATGCGCATGACAGGAGCTAGTATAGCATGATTTTTCATTACGAATGGGAGATCGAATCAGTAGATGTCTGTGGCTATTATCGTTCTGAGTCATGCTACAACCACTCTTTACATCAATGATTCGATATGCCTTTTCCTTTTTAGGAAACATCGATTCCATATCGGCATGACAGCTGATACAATTAGGATCACTGTGGTTATTTGTATCGGATGAGAATGATGTATAGGCTAGATTGTTTTGGTTGTCATACATGTTTACCTCATCAATACCTGGCATTGTATTTATAATATCGAGGGTGCTCTGTAATGTACTTTTATCGTTATCAAGCATCGATTTATAGAGCGATCCTTCAACAAGATACCCGATATTATTTCCGCTCTGACGAATCACTGTTTTCATGTACTCTTCATTTACCGATCTGAAGATTATACCAAACGAAATGAACAAAATAAGTGATAGGATTGTGATAGTGTAAACCACCCGACCATATATCGATGATCGAAATTTTACATATTTATTAAGGAATGGACTTCCTATATTATGCTTACGTATTGTGTCAATAAACAAAGCCATTCTGATATAATTTATTGATGAGGAATAACTCTTTAAAATTATAAAAACTAAACGAAAGAATCCAGTAATTAGGGATTAAAACCTTTAAATATTGAAGGATTACAGAGAATAATCTATAAAAGCTTCATAAGAGCATAACAACTCCAATTATATCGTTTTACAATAAACACATTAACAAAAAAACTGGTATTTTGCACCAGTTTTTGTTTTGTAATCAGAAAGGTTGATTTAAGAAATCCTTCTGAAAATCCTGCCACAACTCATTGGGTAATTCCGAGATTGGATTGTCGCAAAGCTCACCTCCATCCTGCAATGTAATAAGTGCGGTATCGGCCGAATATTTTCTCATCGAGAGAGAGAGAAAATCTTTAAATCGGTCTAGTTCCAGTTTCGACCAATTTGTCGCATCTTCGGCCATATAGTAGGAATTTGTTTCAGCAATCCAATTCATGGGTTTAATCTTATACATCCACCCTTGACCGTATGGGTCTTGACTTATAGCATCGGAGTCTTCATTAAGCATTGGATTTGCATTGATAACCTCACCGGAAATCGGCGATAGAATGGTTAGCTGCTTTCCGTTACGATCAACTTGTGCTAGGATATCCCCTTTACGAACATGCTGTCCGGGTTTTTTAAGATCACTAAATTTAACGTCTCCGGTAATATGAAGGAGCAGATCATCTAGCCCTACCTTGGCAATACCTGATACCTCAAGGTGAGTCCATGTATGATTTTTACTAAAAAACAGTCCCTGTGGAATTTTTAAGACATTAGCAGTAAGAACCCCGAGTGTTTTTTGAAGTTGTCTGGTTACTTTTACTTTTTTATTCAAAATAATCCAGAATGGGATGAGTATAGCAAAGAATATAATTACAACGATATATTCAATCCCCTTTGTTTCAAAAATGTTAGAGTAACTAAATCCATCCATTTCCTTATAGTTTTTGCAATCACAGCAATGTGAAAGCTGGTTAAATTATTTTTCTTCATTTACCCATGATGGGGACTCCCTCAAAACTGGCATACGATTGACAACCCATCTGAATATCCATAATTCTGTAAATATTACTGCCAGTGTAACTACGAGTTCCATCCACGATGGAATATATCTAATATCTGCATCCCATCTAAACCCAATAACTGTAACATTAAGTCGATTAATTATAATTCCAACCATGGTTATGATTGATGCTAGCTTTATCATTAAAATATTTCTTGTCCGATAACTTGAAAAGAAAAGCAGCATAGGCAATATTACAAAGCCAATCATTTCAACTAAGTACCAATAGCCCATAGGTGTATTAATAAACTGCCAATGTTTTCCATGGATAAATACAATTACTTTTAGGAAAAAATAGGCAAACATGGCCACTGAGCATATCTTTGACAACCCATGTAGTATATCATCATGTGAACGATGATGTTTTTCGTTTATCTGATTGGAAAAAACCTTTTGGCTAATCGAGCCTTCAAAAATGACCATCGAAAGTCCAGCAAATATGCTAGAGATGAAAAACATAATAGGAATAAATTCAGAATACCAAAGCGGATGAATTTTATCCTTTGCCATCAAGTACAATGCACCTAATCCCGATTGGTGAAGAGTTGATAATGTAATACCAAAAATAACAGTTGCAACGGTCATTCCAGATAGGATTCTCCTTGCGCGTTTGGCTCCAAGCCATTCTGCAATTGTAGGTGAGAACTCTATCAGTTGGGCAATCATGTATAAAAGGAAATGCCAAGCCACCAAAAACAGAACTGAACTTGTTCCGAAATTATTACCAATTATCGGATTGATTACATTCCACGGACGACCAAGATCTAAAAGTAATGCTCCTGCATAAAATAAATATGCAAGAAAACCATTCAACACGGTTATCCTAACAATGGAATGATATTTATTCATGTTAAGAATATAAACCATAAAAGTAAGAACATATGCACCCCCGGCGAAGGCAACGCCGGTCACAACATCAAATCCAATCCATAAGCCCCACGGAACATCTTGTGTAAGATTTGTAATAGATCCTATTCCTTTCCAAAAACGAATAACAATTAGAATCAAACCTAAAAGCATAATTGGGATAGAGATGACATTAAAAGGTGTAATCCATTTACCCCTTGGCTTTAGTTCGCTTACCAAGAATTTAAAAATTGATTTACTATCATTGTCCTTGGCGATCGGATAATCTATATTACTCATTTTCACCTCCTTCCTTTAGTTGATTCTTTTTAGTTGCTTCATGTATTCCTAGTAAAATTGGTGGTAATAGAACAAATATTGTAGGAACACTAAAAAGAAAGCCTTTAGATAGTTCGGGGTATGATGATTTTTGAATTGCACTATTAAATCCCAGTTCGTTAATCGGTGTCGGTGTTAAGTATAGAAATCCTGTACCACCAGCTTCATGCTCACCATAAATCTCATCGACATAAACTCCTGGATTTTGAACAATTCTCCTGCGTGCTTCTTTTATCAAATCTCTTCGTTTCCCAAATATTATGGCCTCAGCAGGGCATATCTCTGCGCAAATGGGAATTCCACAACCTTTTATTTTATCATAACACATATCGCACTTTTGAATTTTGGGATTGGCGCTATGATACTCAAACTTAGGAACATCAAATGGACAGGAAACCATACAATACCTACATCCCATACACTTATTCCCTCTCCAAATCACTGGTCCCTCAAGTGTTTTATGCATTGCTTGAGTTAAACAAGCCGCTGCACAAGCAGGCTCATTGCAATGCATGCATTGCTTTCTGATATAAACCTCGCCTTTGGAAGTTTTATAATCATTAACAACTACTCGACGATTTTCATCAGTTTTTCTTAAAACGCCTATTTTAGGTTCATCAGTAGGTTTTGGCAATCCATACGCCTCAGCACAAGCAATTTCACAACTCTGACAGCCTCCACACATGGTTGAATCATAAAGCATTCCATAGAATTCTATATCATTCTCCATTTTTTTCTGTGGAGCACCAAAACTTTTGCCTACTGCAAGAGTTGCACCTGCAACCCCTAATATTTTAAAGAAACTTCTTCGATTTAAACCCATAATTCTATTTTTTAAGTATAGATAGAAACTATCATTAGAATTTACGGCTATTTTGGACTATCAAGAAAATACGTTTGAAAATCCTCCCACACTTCAGGCTTTAGGTCTTTGAGAACACCTTTTCGGATAACCCCACCATCCTGTAATACAATATGAGTTTTATCTGCAAAATCTGGCCTTACAGCAACAGCAAAAAAATCTCTTAAATGCATAAATTCCATCTTCAGCCATTCTTTATAACCCTGAGCAAAGATTAAAAATTGAATATCACGCATCCAATTCGTTGGTTCAATTCTATAGATCCATCCATCGCTGTAAGGTGATTTATTTATTAATAAAGAATTTGAAATAAGGTTCTTGTTTTGAGCTTTAATTATGCCTGATAATGGAGCCCTAATGATAAGTTGTTTACCTTCTTGAATAAGAGTTAAGAATGGGTCACCTTTTTTTACATTCTCTCCATTTTCTTTCATTTTTACGCGAGTAATTGGACCTGTTATATTTTGCAAAAAATCATCAATTCCAATTCCTACAACTCCATCTTTTTCCATAAAGGCCCATGTATGAGACTTATCAAAATACAGTCCATCAGGCACAACGATTGAATTATCATCAAAAAAAGGGGGAGAATCAATAACGATATCTGGAACAATCGATCTTGATCCTTTCATGCGCTGAACAACAAAATCTATTATAAGAAATAGCGCAATACATACAACCAAAACAATAGCCGCAACGGGAATAACAGACCAACTAGTTGGTGTTTTTACAAAATCATCCTTCACATATAAATTATCAAGATTTGATTTTATTACATTTGAAGGAAGATCACAAAATCCGTTTGTATTTAGATATTGCTGACCATCTGTAACAACCCATGCCAAAAAAGCAACTGCATTATCATTTGATGGTTTTACCGATGTGACTGAATATATATTTTTACACAATTCCTTTGGATATTTCCCAATCCAAACACCTCTTAGAAATGCATTTAAATCATTATATATCTTTTCATTATTATCAATTTTTCCATTATTATTCTTATCAATAGGCAATAAATCAACACCTTGCATAGCACCATTGTTCTTTGAATCTAGAACACTTGCAACCTTGCAAAAACCAATGGCATACCGATCCTTTTGAATTGCTGAAATTAACTCATCTTCATTTTTTAAATTTATTCCAACGATCTTAGACGCATCTATATTTAAGTAATTAGCTATATCTGTTTTAAATAACTCGTTATTGAATGTATAGAAACTTACAGGATTATTAAAACTAGAATTAAGAAGTGACCCCCAATTACAAGTATTACTTTTAAATAATTGAGCCATCTTTTCTGAAGAAACCCCTTTGCTCATAATTTCATTTACAAAAGGATTTTTTGAATTAAAAATTGGAACAATGGCATCTACTCCCACTATCATTTTCCAAATATTTTGATTTTTATAATTATCGTTTGATAAAAAGTAGATGTTACTTTCAGAAGTGATTAAATTATCTGCTTTATCATCTTGTATTTGGAAGGCTTTTATTTTAGTTCCTTGATTAATACTCGAATATTTTGCGACCCAATTAGAGGTTAACTCAAATAAATCAGGTGAGCAAAAGACTCTTATTGTATCCTCTGGATTTTGACTACTATATGCCAATGCTTTTTGACTATTTACAATGCTTAAGCATACTATACAAAAAGCAATGAATATTAAAATTTTTGTTTTCATGATTGTATGGTTTAAATTTGTTTTCATGTTTAAGAAATTTAGCAAACCATAAAAGACATCCTCACATCTATCTGATTTACTTATTATTGCTATTTACATTTTACAATAGTCAATTATGGTGCCGAAAAATAAAAACATTACATACACCTGATATTCAATGCATTATTATTATATTGTTTAAAAAACAAACAGCACAGCATGTTTATTTTTTAAACACTTCATTAATTTTATGCCTTTATAATTTTGTTATACAATTACTTAGTCATGCTGTTTAACTATTATACATATGTTGAATTATTCAGCTATTTTTGAAATCCAATCCATTTCGTCAATGTTTTTATTTTTCATAAATTGAAGGCTAAAAAAAATACTTCAAACAAAATATCAAGGGCTTCTTATGTTCTTGTTTTTATGAATAACCATTTTCTGTTGACTAGATTCACAAGAAAGTTGAACCATTAAGCTTTTTAATCGTTTAATATAATAATGGTAATCAGCAGATAATAAGTTCAAAAGAGAAATTATCTATTAATGCGAATTAACAGTTGAAAAAACAGAAAAAGGCTACGGCTAATCTGCCGAACACATGAACGAGCAAGCCGTTAGTAGAACGAACAAGTGACGCTCTTTGAATTTCAGTATGAACCTGAAGCCAGTTGAATGCCGATTC
>JANYLA010000115.1 GCA_025361485.1 Bacteroidales bacterium | reverse complement strand
CATGGCATCCAATAGGGACAATGAAGCTGTGCAAAAAATATGCATTCATTTAAATGACTCTGAAACCGAATTTCCAGGTACTAATTTAAAATTGGTATATAAATCTGCGACATTTTAAACTACGCCAAGTCAGGAGGTCTGGATTAGTAATTGCATTTTATTTCAACAATTATTTTCACTAAATTTAAGTAATTTGACTATAAACCCAAACAATTATGAAATGGCAAAATCTGAGAATAAGAGGTAAAATTAGTATTGGCTTTGGTTTCATTATATTGCTCACTGCAATGGCTGGGTTGTTTATAGTGCTAAACATAACAAAAGTTGAATCTGATGTAAAATTGTTATCCACAACCTACATTCCATCGGTTAATGAATCGAATAAGATGTTAAGATATTGGCAAGATGCTTTTAGTTCAGGGCGTTCGTACGATTTTGTGAATGATTTGCACTTTAGTGAATATCAGGTATATAGCCTGGATAAAATGGTAAATGCTTTTGAAAAGCTGGCGGATTTGATGGAAAATCAAACACAAGAGCTTAAAAGAAAAGGTATAGACTTATTGCTCATCAAGAAACTATCAGAAAAATATAGAGCAGAGCGAAAAGAATATTCAATGCTTGTAAATAACTTTAAACTATTGAAAACAAAATATATCAATAATTATGAAAAGTCAGGCAGCGAACTTGTTAATTTTGTAATTGTTAAAATGGCAAACAGAGAAGGCGTTGCACTATATGATAAACTGGATGAACTAAAATCTGGAAATATTAAAAACGCACTATCAGAATCTACAGCAAGTCTGATAGAAAAATATCAAATTATGCGCATGGCCGAGCTGAAATGCTATGAAACTGCACAAACACTCTCTTGGGAAATAAAAGCTGGGTCTGAAATAGGGCTTGACAAAATAATGGAACAAGGCAATACAAGCCTCGAGATTTTTAAACAACAAAAGGCCATACTAATATTTGTACTAATTATATTGATCTTACTTAGTAGTATAATCGTTTACAGACTGGCAAACACCATTGCCCAACCAATTCAAAACGGAATAGAAATGGTTGAAGGTATTGCGCAAGGAAATTTGAACCTTAATATCGAGAGCCATCGCGAAGATGAAGTGGGAAGGCTTGAAAAGGCTATGAACATTATGACGACGAATTTGAGAAATATAGTTGAACAAATTTCCAACTCAGCGATGGAAATTAAAAAAGCAAGCAGTCTCTTAACCAGCGATTCTGTTGAGCTTTCACAGGGTGCAATGCTACAGGCATCTGCCACCGAACAGGTATCTGCTTCAATGGAGGAAATCTTTTCGAGCGTACAAGAAAATACCGAAAATAGTAAAAAAACCGCCGAAATTTCAAATCGTGCGGCCAAAGAAATTAAGCAAAATAACGAACTCTCACGCGAGGCCTCGTTACAGCTCGATGAAATTACGTCAAAAGTAATGATCATTAATGATATCGCTTTTCAGACCAACCTTCTCGCACTCAATGCCGCTGTTGAGGCAGCTCGGGCAGGTGAGCATGGACGCGGATTTTCTGTTGTTGCCTCCGAGGTTCGAAAACTGGCAGAGAAAAGCAGGCAGGCTGGAGTTGATATCTCGACAGTGTCAAAAAAAACAATAAAGATTTCACATGCATCTAAAGCTAAGTTTGATGAAATTGCTCCTCAAATTGAGAATACAGCAAAATTGGTGGATCAAATAACCACTGCGTCGCTCGAACAGCTTAGCGCTATTGATCAGATTAACACTTCTATAACGCAACTAAATGAAATTACACAAAAAAATGCTACCAGTTCCGATGAAATTAACAATTCGGCTAAACAGCTTGAACAGCTTTCATTAAAACTAAATGAAGCTATTTCTGTATTTAAAACCGCTTAATAGAACCTATATGAGAAATACAACCTATTTATCTGCAATTTTATTACTGGTTTTTATTAACTTTTTCTGCCTCTCTTGCAAAAGAGAATCAGACTTCAAAGCTGGGTTTATCCATCCTTCAAAAAACAGACAGCGGTTTGTAAAAGAAGCTAGTTTCTTTGCCGAAAGGATAAAACAACTTGGAGGAGAAGCCATTATTGATGATGGTGACGATAATGATGCACTACAGCTCGAACGCGGACTAAAAATGCTCGATCAGGGAATTGATGTTTTAGTAATTACTGCTGTAAATGGAAATACCATTGGCCCTCTAGTACGCGAAGCACAAAAAAGAGGGGTTAAAGTTATTGCCTATTTACGACTAATAAACAATGTAAAATATGACGCCTTTGTAACATGCGATAATTTTTTTATGGCACAAACATGGTGCAATATGGCATTGAAACGTTTTCCTCAAGGTAATTATGTAATAATTGCTGGCGATCGGTTTGACAAAAATGCAGTGGAAGAAAAACTGGGCATCGATTCTGTTTTAAATCCCGAAATAAAAAATGGTCGTATAAAACTCTTATACAGTGGTTATATGGAAAACTGGAGTCGTGATATGGCAAAATATGAGGTTGAACAGGTTTTTGAGTCATTCGGAAAAAACATCCAGACCATCATTACCTGCAATGATCAAATGGGCGATGGAGTACTTGAAGTGTTGAAAAAATACAAACTCGAAGGCAAAGTTTTTATTTGCGGCCAGGATGCCGATCCTGTTGGTCTTAAAAATATTAAAGATAATTTTCAGGATATGACTTTTTATCATCCAAACAAAGAACTCGGCACTACAACTGCAGATGTTGCATACAATGTATTGAAAAATAAATTTGATAAAACTATGTATTCATCATTCTCTTTTAATGGCGTGACAGATATACCTACTGTACGCATTAAATCTATTCCCATAACCATTTCTAACATTATCGATGTGGGAAAATATTAATTTTGCAAAAAACTACTTGGCAAATTTCTCAAATCAAAAGGGAGAACCACATAGAGTAATATTATTAATTGATGTTTAATTTATGGTATTTGAGCAATCCGCCCTTGGTTGCAATACGATTACGAGAAAAACAACCGCGATGAGTTTTTGCCCAATGCAAAAGAACTGGAATCGAAAATCCGTAAATTCAGAACTCCTGACCCAATCTAAGCGCAGCTTAGTATACAAGAATGTTTATCGAGAAATGAAAATGCGTTATATTTGTGCATTATGCAATTACTATTACCCATTTTCCCGAAAGATACCCAGATGGTCAGTGACCGATTA
>JANYLA010000071.1 GCA_025361485.1 Bacteroidales bacterium | reverse complement strand
AATAAAAAGAAAATATCTACAGCAATACCTTGATGAGTTCGTTTACAAACTAAACAGAAGGTATTTTGGTGATAAAATCTTCGATAGGCTCGTGGTAGCAAATATTACAGGATTATGACAGATTACGGATATACAAAAAATATTTTTATTATCCTATGTGTTAATCGTTATCGCATGGTGATTTATATCATTGATAATTCCTAGTGCATTAAAATTAAACCCACCTAACGATACAAAA
Source organism: Bacteroidales bacterium (assembly GCA_025361485.1). Lineage (GTDB taxonomy): Bacteria > Bacteroidota > Bacteroidia > Bacteroidales > Tenuifilaceae > UBA8529. Next base: position 29,877 of record JANYLA010000071.1, on the reverse strand, counting down.
ATCCATTCTGTGCGGAAGTTCAGGGTTTTTAGCGTAAATCCTGATTCCGCAATCGAAAGCACCTGGGTCAACAGGAATTATGCTTAACTTAAATGTTGCTCTTGTACCATCAACTGTGCTTAGAGTGAATTCATGTACGCGCTTAATTTTAACCTCGTTGCTTTCAATTAAATCGGCAACGACAAGTTCAACTCCAATGTCATCAACACACATCTCACCAAGGTCGAGAATCAATTCAGAGGTGTACTCTTTTCCTAAAATAATGGCTTCAAAGGCAGTGTTGAATTGTTTTACCTGAATCACTTCAAGAGTGTCCCAGTTTCTTGTCATTCGTTTTTTCCAACTCGATAATTTCTTTGCCAGGTCAAAATCGTTTTCTTTAATTCGTTTTGAGCGTTCGAAAAGTTTAAAATAGAAACGATTCTCGTAATCCCTCATCATCCTAGTTGTGGTAAAGTTCGATGCAACCTGCGAGATTGATTTTTTAATAAATGACACCCATTGCTCTGGAATATCCTCCGTGTTTCGATTGTAGTACATTGGAATTATCTCGTTTTCGAGCATCGAATAAATTTGCTCTGCATCAAACTCGTCTTGGAAATCCTGTTGCTGATATGTATTCTCCTGCGAAATTGCCCAGCCAGCCCCTTCGCGATAGCCTTCAACCCACCAGCCATCGAGAACGCTGAAGTTGAGAACTCCATTCATAGCTGCCTTTTGTCCGCTTGTCCCTGAAGCCTCAAGTGGTCGCGTGGGTGTATTGAGCCAAATATCGACTCCTTGAACCATTTTCTTTGCCAATTCTATATCATAGTTTTGAAGAAATAGAATTTTCCCTAAGAACTCGGGCATCTTAGAAATTTCAATAATTCGTTTAATCAAATCTTGCCCAGCCTTATCATTCGGATGCGCCTTTCCAGCAAAAAAGAGCTGAACCGGCATTGCTACATTATTAAGTAAATCGCTCAGCCGTTGTAAATCTTTAAAAAGTAGATGTGCTCTCTTATAGGTAGCGAATCGTCGAGCAAAACCAATTGTTAACGCTTTATTGCTTATTTTCTCTTGAATTTCTAATATATGTCTTGGGCTTTCAAATTTAATGGTATTTGGGTTGTTTAACCGTGATCTGATAAGATCAATAAGTTTTCGCCTTTGGTTATTTCGAATATTCCAAATTTTGACATCGGCAATGTTTGTTATCTTATCCCAAGATGGTTGCGGATAATCATTATTGCTTTCGGGATTTGCAGTTTCATATAATCTGCGCCACTCCCTTGCTGTCCATGTGGGATAATGTACTCCATTAGTTACGTAGCTTACATGGAGTTCATCGGGGTAGTAACCTGGCCAAAGTCCTGCAAACATCTTTTTGCTAACCTCACCGTGCAGCCAGCTTACTCCATTAATCTCTTGCGATAGATTTGATGCTAGATGACTCATAGAAAATTTCTCTGTGATATTCCCAGGATACATTCTTCCAATATCCATAAATTGTTCCCATGTTATTTTTAGCCTATCGGGATAATGTGACATGTAGGTTCGAAGCAGATCCTCTGTAAATGAGTCGTGGCCTGCGGGTACGGGGGTATGCGTTGTGTATAGACTGCTTGAACGTACAACTTCAATTGCATCAGAGAAAGATAGTTTTTCGTCGTGGATATGCCATCGTAGCTGCTCAAGACCTATAAACGCTGCATGCCCTTCATTGATATGGTATATGTTTGGTTCAATTCCGAGTGCTTTAAGCGCACGAATGCCTCCAATACCAAGCAGCATTTCCTGCTTAAACCTATTCTCGATATCGCCACCATAAAGATGGTGCGTAATGGTTCTGTCTTGAACAAGGTTTTCTTCAAAATCGGTATCTAATAAGTAGAGATCGGTTCTTCCTACCTCTACTTTCCAAACGCGAGCATAAAGATTTCTTCCGGGGAACGCTATACTTATTGTTCTCCATTTCCCATTCTCATCTCTCACGGGTGTTGCTAAGGTTTGTGCGAAGTTCTGCTGGTCGTATGCCACTATTTGTTGACCTGTGGATGATAGCTGTTGTGTAAAATAGCCATACCTATAAAATAATCCTATCCCAACAATATCGGTATTTCGATCCGATGCCTCCTTCAGATAATCCCCTGCCAGAACACCTAATCCACCGGAATAGATCTTTAGCGATGTATGTAATCCGAACTCCATGCTGAAATAGGCAATTTTTGGTGCCTTGCGTTTGTATTTATTCATCATGTAGCTAGTGAATCGAAGGTATATTGAGTGTAGCTGTTCAACAAACTCGATGTTGTTTTCAAGTTCCTGGTAACGGGTAAAGGTTATCTTTTCGAGGAAAAGAATTGGGTTCTGCTCACATTTTGCCCAAAGCTCCTGATCGATTGATTCAAATAGTTCACCTGCTTCTGGATTCCACGACCACCAAAGGTTTTTCGATAATTCATCGAGGGCGCTTAGCTTCTCTGGAATATTCTTTTGAACGAGCAGCCGAACCCAGTTGGGTTTGTTCTGCCTGAATTTACGGTCAATAATTGTTGGAATTTTTTCTTTTTTCCCTCGATCCATGAATTGCTGGGTTCGACTTTCAACCTTTTTAAGTGCGATATTATAGGCTCTGTAATAGTAGATGATCAGATTACTCCAAAGCGCAATTGTAGATATTTGATACGCATCATCTCTTACATTGTTCCGCTCCTGATTATTTAATCCAATATAATGCTTTAAAGTTTCGGCAATTTGTTTTACTACCTCTTTATCGTTATCGTCGGTGCGGGAGATTACAGTTGTTCCTGAATGAGGTTCAGCTAAGTGGGTGTTCACCCAGTTGCCAAAACCTGCAAGGGTTGTAGTAATTGTTGGAACATGAAAAGCAAGACTTTCGAGCGGAGTGTAACCCCATGGTTCGTAGTATGATGGGAAAACGGTAACATCCATTCCAATTAACAAATCATAGTAATGCTTATCGAAAATACCATCATCGCCATTCAGATAGCATGGTACAAAGAATACTTTAACCCGATCGTTGATTGAATTATTTAAACCTGCAGCCTTTATCCTGTTAAGAATTGGATCCAGCTCAGGATCGATAAGATAATGGGTTAAGTAGGTATTGCTAAGGGTAATGATGTTGTCGGTATCTTTATCCTGAAGGTTTTGAAAAACATCCTTGCGTGGCCCGTGATGGTTCGCAGGTATTAGTATGAAAGCCAACACCTCTTTTTCTAAACCCTCTGTTTTATTCAGTTTTCCTAGCGCATCGATAAAAAGATCGATCCCTTTATTTTTGAATTCATACCGACCTCCAATCCCAACTATAATAGCATCTTTAGCTACCTGATGAGCAAGTAATGCCTCCGCTACTTCGTAAAATTTTATTTTCGCTTCTATTCGTCGTAGTTTAAATTCATCCTCAATAGGTACGAAAGTTGCCTCAAAACCATTTGGTGTAACAAGATCTACTGCCTTGTCGTGAAACTGAACACATTCTTTGGCTGTAATATCACTTACCGTTGTATAGCAGTCAGCTTGGTTGGCAGATATTTTTTCAATCGATTGCTTTGAGGCAACATTGAACTCGTGTGATTTGCTATCAGTATTATACTTGTCGAGTTTGCTATAGAGCGGAATATTGTTTCCTGCAATACATCGACCTAGAACGGTTGCATGTGTGGTAAAAATTGTTCCAACCTGTGGCATTTTGCTTTTAAGGTATAAAAGTCCAGTGCCAGTCATCCATTCATGAAACTGTGCAGCAATTCGATGGCGAAAACTTAGGTGGAACTTAGTAAAACTCTCGATTGTTTTACCTGCTGTATAACCAAAAAGAGCGGGTTCGATATAATCCCATTGACCAGTTATGGAGTCGAGTTTGTATTCTTCCCAGAACTCTTTAAATATTTCATCCTTTTGAGGAATGTACTTAGTAAAATCAACAATAATAACTATGGGATTACTTGGGATATTCCATCGACCAATTTTTACAATTAGCCCTTCGTCAATAGCCTTGTTCTTCCACGATGAGAATAGCTGATTATCCTCAATGAATTCAGGATTATGTTCTGTATCTCGCCAAACATCAGGTCCAATAAGTATGTAGTTGTCTTTAAGCTCGCTAACTAACGATAATGCTTTAGTGGATATTACCGTATGGATTCCTCCAACCTTATTGCAAACCTCCCAGCTAACTTCGAACAGATAATCGGGTTTTAATAGCTTTTCCTTCATTTTTGGTTGAATTAAATATGCTTTTTATTGTTTTTTCTTTGTACTTGTTTTTTTTGGCGCCACTACTTTCTTTACTGCAATTGCCTTTCCTTTTTCTTCTTTTTGTGACTTAGCTTTTGGTTTTGGTTTAGTCTTTACCTTAACCTTTGCCTTTACCTTAGTCTCAACCTCAGCCTTTTTCTTAACTCTTCTCTTTTTTGGCGCACTCTTTTTCTGTAGATCCTTTAATTCTTTTACCCTTGTTTCAAGAATTTTGAGCATGTTACTGACCTCTTCTGGAGTAATATTGTTAGTCAACCCTTGTTCCTTAATTTTGTTGTTAACCCTTATTGTAAAATCACTAAGGATGTTCATGAAATTAATAAATGCCTCGTAAGGAGTATCGTAGGGGTTGAAGTATTTATGTACGTCGCCATCGCTAAACCACTTTGTACACATGTAGTAGAAATGGTCGCTTGTTTGAAGGTACTTCCAGTCGCGTTGGATTTCGGCATCATCAATCTGTCTAATCTTCTCAGCAAAGGAGTAGAGATTATCGAACGCTTCATCCTGCAAGTCGTTTCCGAGCCAAGCGGTTAAATCGCGCTCTTCATCGGCCCACGATATAGGTTGGGGAACATGAAGAGCAGAAACGGGTTGATGCTTATCTGCCGCTTCGGATGGTGTTAGAAACTCGAAACTCCCATCGCTGAATACTTTCTGAGGAAAAGCACGCATAAAGTTGAATATTCCTGTTTCAGCCCACTGATGTTCGCCAAAGGTCTCGTAGTCCATGAAAAGGTTTACAATCTCGTCTCGTGGTTCGATTTTCTTTAGCCAGGAAACATATTTTTCAGCGGTAAGTGGCCATTCGCTCCAACCTCGGTTGGAGAACCGGAAAGCGATATCATCGCTAAGCCTAAAATTCTTTAATAAAAGTTTAAGCTTTGGGTTGATAGCGTTTGTATAAAGATAGTTTGAACTCTTCCAGCCAAGAATATGCTTTGCCCCTTCGGTTAGCATGGCTTTAAAGCCCATATCAGCAACCATTGCCCCAATTTCATCGGAGTATATTAGCTCGGTGTTGCGGAAAGTTTTTGGTTTTTTTCCGAATAGTTCCTCAATTTTTCTGCTTTGTGCTGCTACCTGATTTTCGAATTCAGTTTTGTTCTTTAATGCTGAGAGTGAGTGGGAATAGGTTTCGGCAAGGAATTCAACACAACCGGTATCGGCCAGTCTACGAAAACTATCGAGCACGTCAGGGGCATACATTTCGAACTGATCGAGTGCCGTACCTGATATTGAGTATGATATTTTGAATCGAGAGCCGAATTCGTTGATCAGCTCAAGCATCAATTGGTTGGTAGGTAGATAGCATTTTTCGGCTACCTTTCGCATGATTGAACGATTTGCGAATTCATCGAAATAGTTATGATGTTCACCAATATCGAAAAATCGATACCTACGAAGCCTAAATGGTTGGTGAACTTGAAAGTAGAAGCAAATTGTCTTCATTATATTGCTATTAACTTTATTACTTATTTGAAATCATCGATTCGTAAACCTCTTTAACTCCCTCGGCAGCATTCTCCCATTTAAGGTTATTCACCTCTTCCTGCCCGTACTTGATAAAGAAGTTTGACAAAGCTTTATAGCTAAGTAGCCCATAAATGCTATCGGCCATGGCATCAATATCCCAAAAATCGATTTTTAGAGCATACTTTAGCACCTCAGCAACCCCCGATTGCTTTGATATTATTACAGGAACATTTGAGCGCATCGCTTCTAACGGGCTAATGCCAAAAGGTTCGGAAACCGATGGCATAACATAAACATCGCTCATTTGGAACATTCGGTTAACATCCGATCCCTTTAGAAACCCTGTAAAGTGGAACTTATGTGAGATACCTAGTTCTGCTACACGCCGGATCATTCGGTTGAGCATATCACCACTACCGGCCATTACAAATCGAACATTCTCGTTCTTTTTCAGAACTTTGTTCGCTGCTTCAACAAAGTAATCGGGACCTTTTTGGTATGTAACCCGTCCAAGAAATGTTACAATTTGTTCGGGGACCTTTTTGTTAAACTCTTCAAATTCATATCCATTGCTAAACTCAACAGCATTGTGAACGGTTACTACTTTATCCTCGGGGATACCATATTTTGTGATAACAATATTTCGGGTGAGATTGCTTACGGTTATAACCCGGTCGGCAACAACCATTCCGCGGCGTTCAATTTCGAAAACGCTCTTATTTACATTCTCCCCGCTGCGATCAAATTCTGTAGCATGAACGTGAACAACAAGCGGTTTGCCCGATATCATTTTTGCTGCAATTCCTGCGGGGTAGGTTAACCAATCGTGCGCATGGATTACATCAAATTTTTGGGTAACGGCTAAATTGGTTGCAATTAATGCGTATCGTGTTACCTCATCCATGAGGTTTATTCCGTATTTCCCCGAGAATTTAAATTTTCTTTTGGATGTGGTCTCTTTATTAATTGTTTTTTCGAGTTCTGATTGCTCAATCAATTTCTGATACTCTTCAGGATCGACATAAGGAATGATATTTGAGCTGATTTCGAGGTAATGAATATTACGCCAGAACTCCTCCAGTTCCACTTTAGTGTGGCTTACATCAATATCTTCAGCAGCAACTAATCGGATGGAAGATTTATCTTCGTCTCCAAAAGCCTTTGGAACAACAAATATAACCTCGACATTTTTTTTGGCTAAGCCTTGCGTAAGACCGAAGCACGCTGTGCCTAATCCTCCAGTAATATGAGGCGGAAACTCCCATCCAAACATCAAGACTCTCATTCAGTACTATTTTTTAAAATAAATCAACTATATTTTTCTATTAGCCTTAATATTCTTGTTATTTCGGCTACGCTCCATGCTTGAGATATTGTGCCATTGGGACGTTGAGGAGGATCGCCATCGTAAACTTCAGCAATTGAGCATATGCCATAGGTGCACATTTCGCTCTGAAACGAATCAATAATTTTTTGTGCTAATGGAATTGCTGATTTTCCGTGTATTTTAAAATATGCCTCCATGAAATGCCCCAATAGCCATGGCCAAACTGTTCCTTGATGGTATGCAGAATCACGGGTTGCCTGATCACCTTCGTAACGACCTATATATGCAGGGTTTTTTGGTGCTAATGTGCGTAGCCCTTTAGGTGTTAAAAGTTCACGCTCTACCACATCGATTACCCCGTGTTTCATTTCATCTGAAATTGGGCTGTATGGGAGTGATGCAGCAAAAATCTGGTTGGGGCGAACAAAAATATTTTGTCCTTCTTCATCAACATAATCAGCCAGATAATTTTTTTGGCTATTCCAGAATACTTCACAAAACGATCTTTTGGATAGTTCTGCAATTGGTAGCCATTGCTTTACAAACTTGCTATCCTTATTCGCAATGGCAAGCTCTAGGGTAAACATGATTGCATTGTACCAAAGCGCATTTATTTCAACAGCAAAACCAATTCGAGGAGTTACAGGTTTTCCGTTGACAACAGCATCCATCCAGGTTAGCGCAAACCCTTTCTCGCCAGCCCAAATCAACCCATTATCATGCATCTTAATATTATAGGATAACCCATCGTGATATCCCTTTAGGATTGCTTTCATCTTCTTGCCGTAGTCCTTCCAAACATCAACTTTATTCTTGGTGTAATCGGCATACTGCTGAATTGCCCAGAAGTACCAGAGTGGAGCATCAACGGAGTTGAAAGAGGCTGATTTAGCCTTGCCAACATTGGGGAATAAACCATTCTTTAGCTCCGACGATAGCGAATCGAGCACTGCTTTGCATGATTTTGGATCGTCGACGGCAAGAGTCAAACCTGGTAGGGAAATAAATGTATCGCGACCCCATTGACCAAACCATGGATAGCCAGCTATGATATTGGTGAATTTTTCGTGATGAATTATGAATTGGCTTGCTGCATTCTTTAAGCAACTTTCGAAGCTATTCTTAGGCGGTCGCTTCTGAAGTTCAGAGTTAAATTTTTTTGTCAATGAATTTGGACTTACCTCTGATGTGGCTGCTGAGAATATTATGCTTTCCCCTTTTTTGATTGAAACCTCAAAGTAGCCTGGCACAAAAAGGTCTTCATGACCTTCGTACCCTCGATTCAGCTCCTCCTTATACTCAAAGTTGTAGTACCAATCGGGCGAGGCAATAAAGTCATTCTTCTTATTTAACTGTAGGTTCAAATATGGGAAGCCAGTGTACAATCGATACTTTACCCCGTTGGGAATCTCTTTGTAACGGGTGTCAGCCCACATATTCGCTTTGCTTAGGCTGTGAGCATTTCTAAAGGCTAAGAAAGGTTTTATCTTAATTTTTGTTGGGCTGTGAGCATCTATTAGGGTATATCGAACCATGAATTGCTCCTCATTATGCACAAACAGCAGCTCTTTTTTTAAGATTACTCCGCCAACCCTATATGTGATTGTAGGCGTGGGTTCGTAATCAAAATCAATGATGTATTTATGACCTCTTGGCTCATAAATTCCTGGATAACGGTGAATTCCTAAGTTGAAGTGTTGCCCTTTCTGAATAATTGTATCGTCGAGGCACGAGAGTAGAACATGTGGCTCTCTGTCGAACTGGTCGAGTGGGAGTACCATTAAACCATGATATTTCCGGGTATTACAGAGAACTATAGTAGTGCTAAAATATCCACCAGCACGGTTGGTACTAAGAATTTCACGATTAAGCGAGTATTCCAAGTTAACCATTTCGTTTTTATCAAACTCCAGATATTTCATTGCTTGCTGATTATTGATAAGTTAATAGAAACATAAGTTACCTTAAATTAGTTTTAAATAAAGATAGCTTTTTATAGAGGTGGGTGTTTAAAGGACTATTATCAAATTATGGTATTTACACCTCTTATTATTTAATGCCTCGTGAGACATTTCAAAATGTAAAAAATTATGGAATCATTTAACGCTAAAAACCCAAGACAATTTAATGCTTTTTAAGATGTAAGAGGTATAATTTCCTTTTAAATTTTGGTTAACTTTGCGTTAATTATTGTTATTGTTGTGAAATTTAAAGAATCAACGATAAATCTGATGATAAATAAGATGTTGATTCCTTGATTCAGAATTCATAAAGGTGAAGCCAATGAATGATTTTCAAATTTTAAAAAAAACGTTAATAACACTTTCGGTTCTCTTTTCATTGATGATTCATGGCTGTGTATATAGAATCGATAGGGTAGATATCGAGGGTAAATTTCAGGGTAATCCCAAGTCGTATATCTATATAAGTAAGTTTGAGGGTGATGGTTTATCTTTAATAGATTCCATTAAAACAAGTTCAAAGGGGTATTTTAAAATAAAGGTTAAAGCGGATGAACCCTCCTTTATAATTATTGGCTTAAATAGATTTGAATCACCAATTACTCTGCTAATTCAACCAGGTGAAGACTTAAGAGTTGAATCTGATAATTCAAACCTTAGCGATTATAAAGTATTTGGTTCAAACGGCTCAGCCTTAGTTCTTGGATTAAATTTAAAGCTAAAGACGACCAAGCGTCAGATTGACTCGTTGAAACAAGTATACAATTCAAATCTCGAAAGCCTAAAAATTGACTCTATTAAAGATGTACTCGATAGTACATCTAATATATTGCTGGTGAATCATCGGAATTACACATACGGATTTATAAAGGATAACACTTTTTCTCTTGCATCAATTTTAGCCCTTTTTCAATCCTACGATTCATTGCATCCTGTTTTGGATTACATGAAAGATCGAAATTTATTTCGATTAATCGATTCAACCTTACTTTCGGTTTACTCATCAAATAGTTTGGTTCTATCTTATCATTTAAAGATTCAACGCTTGGATTCACTTTATGAACAAAGCCGAAAGCGTGATTTAATGTATAAAACTGGAGATGTTCTGCCGAATGTTGGCTATCCATTGGTAACGGGTGAGGATTTATTTATTAGCAGTTTGTGGTTTAGGTATATTCTTATCGACTTTCAAGGTTCTTGGTGCGAATTGTGTAAGAAAAATAATTCACAACTTCGTGAGATATATAAAGAGTTTTCACCAAAAGGCCTAGTTGTGATTCAGGTTGCACTGGGAACTAACCCGGATTCATTAAGAGTTAAAGTGCTAAAAGATAGTTTGATTTGGTATAATGCTTATGTGCCGGATATTTACAGTTCCAAACTACTTGATACGTTAAAAATCTCAAGCATACCATCGAGCTATATTACCGATAGGTGGGGGGTTATTAAGGCAACGAACCTTAGTGGCAATAAACTTAGATTAAAATTGAGCGAACTCTTACCTAAATAGGTCTCTTTACCAAAAAATGGTTTTTATTATGATTTGAATGTTTAAATTTGCTTTGGCTGGTCAAGAAGATTTTCGCTATGTTTTATTAACTGTTGAATTAAGAAAAATTACAATGATGAACTTTTTAAGATTAAAATATTTAGGTGTTTGTGCAGTTTTGATATTGCTCTTTTTAAACTCATGTAACGATAAAGATTCTGTTGTTATCACTGTTAAAATGAACTGTTCTAAGGATTCAAAGGTATATGTTGATAAGTTAAACTTTGCTAGCACCCAAACTCTCGATTCGTCCAATATTTCAAAGGGTGAAAATGAGCTAAGATTTAAACTTAAACCGATTGTAGAACCTACTTTTTTCATTGTTAGAGTTCCGGATAAAGGTGCGATTACATTATTATGTGATCCAAACGAAAGGATGAACCTTATCATTAATGCGGATAAGTTTAACGATTATACCGTTCTTGGCTCCAAAGGTTCTCAGAAAACAAAAGACTTGACTTTAAAGTTGAACGATACAAAAAGTAAGCTTTATGATCTCAGAGTAAAATATAACTTAAGTCAAGCTCAGGTGATTAAAACGATGATTGAGCAAGAGTTCAATGCTGCTATCGATTCGCAAAGAGCCTATAATTCGCGATTTATTTGGGCGAATACTATATCAAGGGCTAGCGTTATGGCTGTTTACCAGAAGTTTGATGATGATTTATACGTTTTCGATAAAGAAGAAGATTTGGTACTATTTAAAGCGGTTGCATCATCGTTGATAGCCTTTTACCCAAAATCTGATTACGCTAAAGGGATGTTGGCTGATATTAAAAAAATGGAAGGGATTATTAGAAGTGCAAAAATAAAGAATTTGATAAGCCAAACGGTCAACTCAATTCCCGAAATTTCATTGAATAACCCAAGCGGTGAAACCATTAAGCTGTCATCATTAAAAGGGAAAGTTATTCTGCTCGATTTTTGGGCATCGTGGGATCAGAATTGTATCATGGATAACCGAGAACTGCTAGATATTTACAAACAGTTTAAAAATCGTGGGTTTGAAATTTATCAAGTTTCAGTTGATGCAAATCGCGATGATTGGACTAATGCAATTGAATCGGCAAGTTTGCCTTGGATTAATGTTAGCGAATTGAACCCAAAAGGTTCAATCTCTGCCAAGACATACAATGTAACCCAATTGCCTGCTAATTACTTAATTGATAAATCGCACGCCATTATCGGGAAAAATTTATTTGGTGAGGCTTTAAAGAAAAAACTTCGAGAGATCCTTTAGCATGAATGGCAAAAATATATATTTCGCTTCCGATCTTCATTTAGGCTTACCTACTCACAAGGAGAGTTTACCTCGTGAAAAGATGTTCGTGAAATGGCTCGATGCCATTAAGCATGATGCTGCTGAGCTATACCTGTTAGGCGATATTTTCGATTTTTGGTTTGAGTATAGTAAAGTGGTTCCTAAAGGTTATAATCGTTTCATTGGTAAAATTGCTGAGTTAACGGATTCTGGTATTCCTGTTTATTTCTTTAGCGGCAATCATGATGTTTGGATGTTCACCTATTTCCAAGAAGAACTTGGGGTTGAGATGCACCATAAACCACTCATTAAGGAAATTTGTAATAAAAAGTTTTTTCTTGCTCATGGCGATGGACTTGGTAAAGGCGACAAGGGTTACAAACTATTGAAATCGATATTTACAAATCCAGCACTGCAATGGCTGTTTGCAAGAATTCACCCTAATTTTTCACTTTGGTTCGGTAATCAGTGGTCGGTTAGCAGCCGATACTCCAAGGAAATAAGCCATAAGTTCAGGGGAGAGGATGAGCTGATTACAAAATTCACCCGTGATGAGCTCAGAAATAATCATTACGATTTTTTTATTTTTGGTCATTGGCATTCACCCATCATTTTTCCTCTAAATGAAACATCAAACCTAGTAATCCTTGGCGATTGGTTGGTTAACAATACCTATGCAGTTTGGGATGGCGAAACTTTTAAGCTTATGCAATTCAATAACGATGGCGAGGATGTTGTTTTAAGTGTAGCTAAATAGTTGACAAAAGCACTTTAGAAAGATTATAACCACATATCGATGAACTTCTTGGCTCACTTATACCTTTCAGGTTCAGATACAGATATTCGCCTAGGAAATTTTATTGGCGATTATGTGAAGGGTAGCCACTTAGAAGGATTTCCATTGGGTGTTCAAAAAGGGATTACAGCTCACAGAGCAATCGACACATTTACGGATAAACATAATTCAACTCATTCCTGTGTTGAACTATTACGTCCTGGTTATGGAAAGTATGCAGGAGTTGTGGTTGATGTGCTATTCGATCATATTCTTGCCAAAGAGTGGGAAAGGTATTCTGAATCAGACCTAAAATGGTTTACTCGCAAGTTTTATTTCCAGATGTTACAACGATATACCCTTTTACCTGATAGAGTGAAAAAATTCCTTCCTTTTATGATTCAGAGTAATCGACTTTATAGCTATAGAACCCACGATGGGGTAAAACGGGCTTTGGAGATAATGAGCTCGGTAACATCATTACCCGAAAATTCCGAATTTGCCATAGATGTTTTAAATAAAAACTATACTGAACTTTCAGCTCACTTCAATACCCTTTTTCCCGAGATAATTGAGTTTATTGGGAGAGAATTCGATATTTCGTTTGATTAATCGTTCTCTATCTCGACGAGTCGAGTTTAATAAATATAAACAGAAGGATAGTAAAGGCCCACAAAGATGAGCCTCCGTAGCTGAAGAAAGGCAGTGGAATTCCAATTACAGGAAACAGGCCTATGGTCATACCAACATTTACAGCAACATGGAAAAAGATAATGGATGCAACACCATAGCCGTAAACTTTAGCAAATGCCTCACGTTGCCGTTCGGCAATCATTATCAATCGTAAAAGTAAAATCACAAAAAGTGATAAAACTACTGTTGACCCAACAAATCCCCATTCTTCGCCAACAGTACAAAAAATAAAATCGGTACTCTGCTCCGGAACAAAGTTGAACTTTGTTTGCGTTCCTCCAAGAAATCCCTTTCCCCAGAAACCTCCCGAACCAATGGCTATTTTTGATTGATTTACGTTATAGCCCCATCCTTGTGGGTCTGCTTCTATTCCAAGTAAATCGTTTATCCGTTTTTGCTGATGGATTGGTAGTATTCTGTGATAACCATAATCAACAGAAAGGGCAAATACAGTGGTGATTACAAGGAATAATGTAAGAAAATATATTAATCGAATTCTGCGAAAAAAAGCATAAACCAATGCTATTGGAATTCCAATAATCATTGAAGTTAGAATGATATAAGTTGACGATATTTTATAGCCTAAATAATTCAATGTAAAGTATAGTACTAACCCAAAAATGGCTGTTGATAAAGCGTATGAAATGACTTCTTTTTGTTTGTCGCCATAAATTGCAAATAGTAGAATGGTTGAGCAGAATAGTAATATTAAGATTAGTGCGTTGCTCGCAATGATTACTAATATGAATATAAACACCATAAATACAAGGAAAAGCATAAACCAGTTTGGAATCCCTTCGCGATAAAGAACTAGAATTAATGCACCATAAACCATTGCAGAGCCAGTGTCGTTTTGTAAAATAATAATAAAAGCTGGAAGCAGAATAATAATAGAAATCTTTAGAATTGAACTTGGTTGTAAAATTTTGAAGTTGTAGACTCCAACTAGCTTTGCTAAGGCCAATATTGTTGCAAATTTTGCAAATTCTGCAGGTTGTATACCTGCAGATCCGATCTGTAGCCACGAATGAGCCCCATTAACAACCCTTCCAAAAAACAATGCTGAAATAAGGAGAAGCAAAGCTAACCCATAAAAAAAATATGCAAATACGAAGTACACTCTTCGGTCAATCAGAAGTATAACCAAGGCAAGAGCAAATGCTAAGATTATCCAAATAAGCTGCATTCCATACCTTTGAGTGAAGTCAAGGATGCTATTGTGCTCATCGCTATAAACAGCAGCATAGATGTTCATCCACCCCATGAATACTAATGCGAGATAGATAAAAATTGTAGGCCAATCAAGCCCTCCCAGTGTGCTATTTCTTTCTTGCATGGCGATCGAGTAAAACAGCGTCTTTAATATACTTTTCTAAATCAGGTCGGGATATTGAATCTGCCAAATATTTTTCTATCATCAAGCTAGCGATAGGTGATGCCCAAGTTCCCCCAAAACCTGCATTCTCAATGTAAACAGCAATGGCGATTTTTGGGTTTTCTTTGGGCGCAAAAGCGATAAACACTGAATGGTCTGCTCCATGTGGGTTTTGTGCAGTTCCTGTTTTACCACAGATTCTAATTTTGGGTAAAGCTGCATTGAGCGCAGTACCACCAGCACCACCATTTACAGCCATATCCATTCCCTCAACAACATAGTTGAACCAAGTTGAATCGATTGTTGTTATATGCTTTGTAGTGAATTTAGGATCGATTCCATCTTTGCCTTTAATTTCTTTAACAACATGTGGCGAATAGTAGTATCCCCGATTGGCAATAATTGATGATAGGTTTGCCATTTGTAATGGGCTTGTTCCAAGCTCACCTTGACCTATAGATAGCGAGATGATTGTTAAAGAATTCCAACCACCTTTACGAAAATATCTATCATAAAAACTAACGGATGGCACTAGTCCTCTAAGTTCATTCGGCAGGTCGATATTTAAACGATTCCCAAAGCCAAACGACTCAACATGTTTTTTCCAAACCGAGAACCCATTCTCTACCGAACCAAAGATTGGCTTATCTACAATCCCTCGAAATACGTAGCAAAAATAAGTATTGCACGACATTTGAATGGCTTGTGTAAACGATAATGGTGATGGATGAATGTGACATCCAACCCCTCGTCCAATAGGATATCCACCAGCACAGCCGTAACGCGTAGTAGGATAAACCGTTCCCTCCTGTAGACCAATTAAGCCGTTTACAATTTTAAATGTAGAACCAGGAGGATAAAGAGCCATTAGGGCTCGGTTAAAGATGGGTTTAAGCGTATCGCTTTGAAGGGTTCTGTAATTAGCGGTTCTTTCACGCCCAACTAATAGTTCGGGATCATAAGTAGGACTGGATATCATGGCCAATACTTCGCCTGTTTTTGGTTCTATAGCAACAATACTCCCAATTTTATTGGCCATGAGTTTTTCGCCATAACCTTGAAGCTTTGCATCAATTGTGCATGTAATATCTTGACCAACCACGGCTACTGTATCGTATAAACCATTTTCATACGATCCTTTAATACGGCTGCGAACGTCAACCATGAATATTTTAACTCCTTTTTTTCCTCTTATCTCTTTCTCGTACGATTTTTCAAGTCCATTAATACCGATGTAATCACCCAATTGGTAGTAAGGATTTTTTGCAATCATATCTTCATCAACTTCACCAACATAACCAAATAGGTGACCTGCTATTTTGTTAGGATAGGTTCTTAATGTACGAGGTTGAACATCAAAACCCGGGAATTTATAAAGTTTTTCTTGTAGTACGGCGTAGGTTTTTGATGAGATCTGTTTAAGGAAAACCGAGGGTTTATAAGGTGAATAGCCCTTAATGCGTTTTATTTGACTGAAACTTGCTCTTATTTGATCTATGTTAATTCCTAGGATTGATGCGAACTCGGTCGTGTCGAATGCCTTCACCTCGTTTTTAATGACCATTAGGTCGTATGCTGCCTGATTGCATACGATAAGATCTCCATTCCTGTCATATATTAAACCTCGTGCAGGGTATTGAGGTATATATCTTAATACATTATTGCTTGCTGATAGTTTGTAGGATTGCTCAACGATTTGGAGCATAAACAGCTTTGTTAGCATTACAATAAAAACAAATATTATAATACTTGATATGATGTACTTTTTATCGGTGGTAATATTCAGCGGCACTATTCAACTTTTTTAGGGTTAATTGCGAATCACAAAGAATTGACTGATGATTATAAAAAAAGCTGTCATGATAGAACTTAATATTACCCTAAGGAACGTTGAGAAGAAGTGAGTAAACGAAAATGCTTCTAGGTAAAATAGAATAAAATGATGAGCAATAACGATTAACAATGTGTACTTAATAAACCAACCAACATCTTTCGTGCTTAAGGTAGGGTTCCCCTTCTTTTCAGCCGATTCGTGGGTTGATATGTTGGAAAGTATATATGGACGTAAAAAAGCAATGAAAAGTGTTGCTGATGAGTGCATGCCGAGCGTACCAGCAAATGCATCCATAGTTAAACCTGTAAGGAATCCAAGGATTAGAAGTAACCACCCTGGGATTTCGAAAGGCAAAAGCATAATAAATAATATGTAGATATAAGGATTGATATAGCCTCCTAATCTGATATTGTTTAATATCAATACTTGGAGTGCGAAAAGCACAATAAAGGTTACAGCATAACGGGTTAACTGCTTACTCATTTTGCTTTTGATTTTCGATTAAGTTTCTTTCGGCGGCTTGATGCGATTTAATAACATAAACATTATCAATCCTCTTAAAATCTGATAGCAGTTTTACTTTAACAACATAAAAACTACCATCTTTTAAAGCAAACTCTTCAATGGTTCCGAGCGGAATATCGGGTGGAAATATTGAGGAGTAACCACTTGTTACAATAGTATCTCCTTGAGCTAGATTAACGTGTTGAGGAATTTCCGAAAGTATCATTTCTCGGTAGTTTATGCCATCCCAGTAAAGCGAGCCGAAAGAGCCAGAACGTCTGTGTTTTGCCGATACCTTAAGGCTCGTATTAAGTAGTGAGATTACTGTTGAAAAGTTATTTGAAACCGAGGCTACTATACCTACAATACCATCTTTAGAGATAACACCCATCTCGCGCTTAATTCCTTCATTGGAACCGACATTTAGTGTAAGGTAATTGTTTTGTTTATTGATGGAGTTGTTAACAACCCTTGCCGTTGAGTATGTGAATTTCACTCCACCAATTGAGTCATTGCAGCTCGATTTATTAACGTCAAGTTTATTCTTAAGTTTGGCAATTTCATTCCTAATGGATACATTTTCAACCATCAATTCAATATTGGTCTGCTTTAGGTGCAGGTACTTATCGATGCTACTGAGTTGATAGTCAATAATGCTTGTTGCTCCTCGGGTGAGATTTCCAAAACTCGCTTTCTGATAAAAGTTATGATCGGCTAGTAACCAAACGGAGAAGCCTTCTAGCAACAGAAATAGTATGATAAAATAGTATTTTTCTAGAAATCTTAGAAGGCTATTCATTGGTATTTAAATGGTTGTTCTATTTGTTGTTTGCGTTTTACTATCGCATTAAGAATGGAAATCTATCCACATTTTTAAGTGCAATACCTGTTCCTCTTGCAACTGCATGCAATGGATCTTCAGCAACCCTGAATTTAATATTGATCTTATCGGTTAATCTCTTATCGAGGCCTTTTAGCAATCCGCCGCCACCTGCTAAGTATATACCCTTTTTAACAACATCTGCATAAAGTTCAGGAGGCGTTTGTTCCAGAACGCCAAGTATTGCAGCTTCAACTTTCGATATCGATTTATCCAAGCAGTGAGCAATTTCTTGGTAGGAAATTGGAACTTCAATAGGTAGTGCTGTCATTAGGTTTGGGCCACGTACAATGAAATCGGCAGGTGGATTTTCCAAATCAGGAAGTGCAGAGCCTACGGCAATCTTAATGTCTTCGGCCGTACGCTCGCCAATTTTTATATTGTGCTGATGGCGCATATATGCTTGAATATCTGCAGTAAAACCGTCACCGGCAATGCGGATTGATTTATTGCAAACAATGCCGCCTAGCGCAATTACCGCTATTTCAGTAGTTCCACCTCCTATGTCAACAACCATGTTGCCTTCAGGGGCTTCAACATCAAGCCCAATACCCAAAGCCGCAGCCATTGGTTCGTAAATCATGTAAACATCGCGTCCCCCAGCATGCTCCGACGAGTCGCGAACGGCACGGATTTCAACTTCAGTGCTTCCGCTAGGAATACAAACCACCATCC
Organism: Bacteroidales bacterium; assembly: GCA_025361485.1. Taxonomy (GTDB): domain Bacteria; phylum Bacteroidota; class Bacteroidia; order Bacteroidales; family Tenuifilaceae; genus UBA8529. The sequence continues at coordinate 11,298 of JANYLA010000071.1, read as the reverse complement.
GAAGTGATGGTGAGAAAAGCTTGTTTTTTGGGTTGATCATTTTAATCATCCCACGAATCATCTGCTCGGCAGCGTTAAAGTCGGCGATTACACCATCACGGAGTGGACGAATGGTCCTAATATTCTCGTGTGTTTTTCCGTGCATCTGCCTTGCCTTCTCACCAATTGCAATTAGCTTGCCCGTGGCCTGATCGATTGCAACAATCGAGGGCTCATCTACAACAATTTTATCGTTGTAAATAATTATGGTATTGGCTGTTCCGAGGTCAATTGCCAACTCTTGAGTTAAAAATGAAAAAAGTCCCATATCTTGATTTTATTTTTTTCTAATGTTTAAAGTGTCTTATCCCTGTTGAAACCATTGCCATATTGTGTTCATTACAATAATCTACGCTCTTCTGATCGTTAACCGATCCTCCTGGTTGAACAACTGCTGTAACCCCAACTTTATCGGCAATTTCAACACAATCGGGGAATGGAAAGAATGCATCGGAAGCCATTACCGCTCCTTTAAGATCAAATCCAAATCCAGTAGCTTTATCAATGGCGTGTTTAAGCGCATCAACCCTTGAGGTTTGCCCAACACCGCTTGCAACTAGCTGTTGATTTTTTGCAAAAACTATGGAGTTTGATTTCGAATGCTTAACGATTTTATTTGCAAACACTAAATCTTTTAATTCTTCCTTGGTGGGAGATTTATGGGTAATGGGTTTCATTTCCTTTTCGGATTCTATACTTGAATCTCTCTCCTGCACAAGCGCTCCCGAAAGCAGCGATCTGAATTGATGCTTTGGAAGACTTATGTTTTTCTGTAGTAGAATAATTCTATTTTTTTTACTCGTTAAGGTTGATATCGCTTCGCTATGATAGCCAGGAGCAATTACTACCTCAAAAAATAGTGTATTCATAGCATTCGCAGTCTCAGTATCAACCATTCGGTTAACGATTATTACTCCGCCAAATGCCGATATGGGATCGCCTGCAAGCGCATCGTGCCACGCTTGAATGAGCGTTGAACGAGATGCTAAGCCACAAGCGTTATTGTGTTTTAGAATAGCAACAGTTGGTTCTTCGAACTCTGCAATAAGGTTTACTGCAGCATCAATGTCAAGCAAGTTGTTATATGAAATTTCTTTACCATGAATTTGGTCGAAAAGATCTTCGAATGAACCGTAAAACACCCCTTTTTGATGCGGATTCTCCCCATAACGAAGAGTTTTTTGCTCTTGGATACTTTGTTTAAAGGCTGGTCTGGGAAATTCTCCGCTGAAAAAGTTGAATATTGCTACATCGTAATTGGATGTAATATTGAAAGCGTCAGTCGCAAATTTTCTTCTGTCATCAATTGAAGTAATTCCATTCTTTGATTCTAGCAGTTCAAGTAAATCTCCGTATTGGTCGCGAGATGCTACAATCATTACGTTTTTGAAGTTTTTTGCAGCGGCTCGTATAAGTGAAACGCCGCCAATATCTATTTTTTCGATAATTTCCACTTCACGTGCGCCCGAAGCAACAGTCTCTTCAAAAGGGTAAAGGTCTACAATAACAAGGTCAATTTCGGGTATTTGATACTCTTGTAATTGAAACAAATCATTCTCGTTATCGCGTCGAGCAAGGATGCCTCCAAAAATTTTAGGATGAAGCGTTTTAACTCTGCCACCAAGGATTGATGGGTAACTCGTGAGCTCCTCAACCGCGGTTGCGCTGACCCCACAATCATTTATGAAACTCAAAGTTCCTCCGGTTGAATAGATTTGAATGTTGAGTCGTTTTAGCTCATGCACAATTTTATCAAGATTTTCTTTATAAAAAACCGATATAAGTGCAGTTTTGATTTGTTTTAACTCATTCATGGTCAGCGTATCTATTCATCATTGTGAAAAAATGAAGTATTTCTTTGAACTTGGCTGTAAATTTGGCTAAAAGCATTGAATTAACCATTATACAAAGGGGTTAAATTATAAAAAAATAAAATATTTTTCAACAAATTTATTTTGAAATATAAAATTATAGACAACTCAAGCCATTTCGTTAATTAGGATATATTTTTTTCAACCTGAAACTCGTAAAACCATTCACAGTATTTAACAATGACGATTCCGTTAGATGCTATCTTTTTTTTACCTTTGACAATTATAGCCAATTCAATATTATTATTCTAAACAGAAATGAAAAAAACATTTAAAACAATTATTATCCTGATAAAGGTTGCGCGCGAAAGCATGCAGTTTGCCTATCATGCAATATCGGTTAATAAACTTCGCACATTCCTATCGTTGTTCGGCATAACAATCGGAATTTTTGCTATAATCTCAGTTTTCACCATTCTTGATAGTTTAGAGAAAAATGTGCGTGACAGCGTTCAATCGCTTGGTGAGAATGTTGTTTATGTTCAGAAATGGCCTTGGGGCGGTAATGGAGAGTATCCTTGGTGGAAATATATGAATAGACCTCAGCCCAATTTAAAGGATTTGGCAGAGATTCGGAGACGAAGCAATCTTTCAAACTCTTCAGTATTTTGTATCTATTTTCGGAAAACTGTAAAGTATAATAGGAACGAGGTTTCTAGCCAGCTCATTGAGGGTATTAGTGATGATTACGATCGGGTTAAAGTTTTTGATATTGAGCAAGGGCGTTTCTTCTCTTCTTTCGAGATTAATGCTGGACGAAGCGTCGTCATACTTGGGAGTAAACTATCATTCGATTTGTTCCAAGGAGCAGATCCTATTGGTCAATTTATTAAGCTTGCTGGTCGCAAAGTAATGGTAGTTGGGGTTTTTAAGAAAGAGGGTAAGTCAGCAATTGGAGAGAATAGCCACGATGAAATGGCAGTTATTCCGGTTGGTTTGGCGAATACCATTGTTGATATGGATAGAGCAGGGCCGTTGATTATGGTAAAAGCAAAAGATGGAATTGGAACAGATGATTTAAATGATGAGCTCCGTGGAATTCTTCGTTCCTTTCATAAAATAAAACCGTTAGATGATGAGGACTTTGCTTTGAATCAGATAAGTCTCATAAAACAAGGAATTGAAAATATTTTTAAGGTTATCAACTTTGCGGGTGGCTTTATCGCTTTCTTTTCGATTGTTGTTGGTGGTTTTGGTATTGCTAATATTATGTTCGTATCGGTTAAAGAACGAACAAGTATTATTGGCGTTCAGAAAGCCTTAGGGGCAAAAAGATATTTTATCTTAATTCAATTTCTTTACGAATCTGTGCTTCTTGCCGTGGCTGGTGGTATTATGGGTTTACTCTTAATTTTTATTGGAACGATATTGATTACTGCAACAACCGATTTCTCAATTAGTTTAACTGTAGCTAATATTATTCGTGGAGTGATGATCTCTGCTGTTATCGGCATTGTTTCTGGATTTATTCCAGCATGGGTAGCATCGAGGTTGAGCCCTGTTGAAGCAATTAATTCAAAAGGATAAATATAGTTTTTTTTGAATCTTCTTGATGCCGTTGGTTTTAGCCAACGGCATTTTTTATAAAATTTTCAGATTGAATCATATACTAAATAGCCTTTTTCTGGGAATTCATTAGCCCTTCAATCTCATTGGTTAAATCTACAAACTCTTCAACGCTCAGTCGTTCAGGGCGTTTTTCGGAATATTTTTGCGAAAGTTCAACGTTTGGAAATACTGAACGGATTGAGTTTCGAAGCGTTTTCCGGCGCTGGTTGAACCCTGCTTTAACCACCTTAAAGAATAGATCTTCGTTGCAGCTAAGTTTGACAGTTGAGTTTCTCTCTAGCCTTATTACGGCTGATTTAACCTTTGGAGGTGGAATGAAAACGCCCTCGTTAACGGTGAAAAGGTATTTAATATCGAAATACGCCTGAAGAAACACGCTTAGAATTCCATACGTTTTGGTCCCTGGCTTTTCGCTGATACGTTGTGCAACTTCCTTTTGAATCATGCAAACTACCTCGCTCACCATATGCCGATTATCAAGCACTTTAAAGAATATCTGCGATGAGATATTATATGGAAAGTTTCCAATTATTGCCAAATTTCCTTTGAATTGCTCCTGAATATTTAGCTCAAGAAAGTCGCCCCGGATTAGGTTTGGGGTTAGCTCTGGTAGGATTCTATTTAAATAATCGACCGATTCAAGATCAACTTCAGCAGCAAAAAACTTATTGCTGTATTTTGCAAGTAGTTCAACAGTTAAAACCCCCATTCCTGGGCCAATCTCAATGATATAGTCCGACTTATCGGCTTTTAAACTATCAACGATTCTCGATGCAACTTTTTTATCTTTTAGGAAATGCTGTCCGAGTTGTTTCTTCGGTCTTACTTCAGGCATGTAATTCAATTTGATGCAAAGGTGCGGTTTTTACTGGAGGGAAGCAAAGGATAGGTAAACAAGTTGATAAGTAGAGTACGTTATTATTTAAACCTGCTAACAACAGTCAACTAACAACTAACAACTAACAACAGTCAACTATAATTATCTATCTTAGCAAGCAAAATTCAAATCGTTGCGAAGAGCATCTAAAATAGGAGTGAGGTTGATTATTGCTTTGGCTGCATACTCGTTTATTGCAATAAAAATTGGTTGGATTGGATTGTTAAATATTTTCAAAAACCTTTCGGATTCATTTTCAACTCAAAATTTACATTGGTTTGGATTGGTGTTGCTATTAATGCCATTGGTTTGGGCACTGGAGGCTTACAAGTGGCGTTATGCCCTTTCGAAATTTATAAATATCTCTTTTTGGAGAAGTTGGCGATCTGTATGGTATGGTGTGGTTGCTGGTCAGTTAACCCCTAATCGCATTGGAGAACCTATCGGAAGATTAGCCTTAATAGATTCAGAGGTAAGAGGTAAGGCAGGTTTTGTAGCCGTTTGGTGTAGTTTTACTCAGCAAATTGCAACTATTATTTTTGGTTTGATGAGTCTGTTTTGGTGGTTAGAGATTAAAGGATACGCTATTCTTCCATCAGAAATACCATTGTGGTTGATTGTTTTTACAATACTTGGTTGGATTGGGTTGATGATTATTGGAATTGTTAAGCTTCATTGGATTGCTCTATGGTTCGAAAGGTTTGGTTGGGTGAAAAGAGTTTTGCATGGAGAGAAATTGATGCTAGACTTTAGTATATCAACTTTTTTTATTGTGCAAATAATCAGTATTCTGAGGTATGTGTTTTTTTCAACTCAGTATGTAATCCTTATAGGGCTATTTGGTGTTCGAGCAAATCTAGCCGATTTATATGCTGTAGTAGGATTGACCTATCTGTTTAGCAGTTTTATTCCCTCTTTTTCGGCTAGCGAGGTAGGCGTAAAAGCAGGTTTTGCTATTTGGTTTGCAAGTATGATATCCGATAATGCGGTTAGCGTAACGGCAGCATCGCTATTTCTTTGGATTCTTAATCTTGCCATTCCTGCGCTTATCGCTGCTTGGTTTCCTTGGAGGGAGGAGGAAGTGCCAAGCGCACGTTAAAATTGAGAAGTTAAATTTATGATACGATGATTGCTTATTCAAATAAAGCATGATAATAGCAATTGTAGTTGTTTTTATTACAACCATCTATGTGAGCTTAATTCTGGCATTCTTTGTCGGGTTGAAGCGGGTTTTGAGTGAAAACAACGAGCATGTAGGCGAAGTCGTAAAGCTTAGCATTATCGTTGCGTTTAAAGATGAGGAGGCAAACCTCCCAGTTTTACTTTACGCATTGTCAAATCAAACGCTTTCTCAGGATTATTTTGAAGTTATTCTTGTGGATGATCATTCCGCTGATAATTCTCTTGCCGTTGCCAATGGTTATCGGTCTAGAATTAAGAATTTAAGAATAGTTGAAATACCTATTAATTTTATTGGTAAGAAGGCTGCATTGACCCTTGGAATTAGCTTGGCATCAAACCCATTGATTGCATTCACCGATGCCGATTGTATTCCTACAGAATATTGGTTGGAGTCAATTTCTAGAATTGCTTCAAATAGTTCTGTTTTGATAATTGGTGCGGTTGTAATGAGCCCCATAAATAGTTTTGCAAGAAAATTGCAATCGCTTGAATATGCAAGCCTGATGGCATCTGCAGCGGGTTCGTGTGGCATTGGTCATCCAATTATGGCAAGTTCAGCTAATCTTGCATTCCGAAACGATCTTCTAAAAGTTGATGCAGGTTCAATGAGCCCAACCGTTTCTTCGGGCGATGATATGTTTCTTCTTCATAAGGCTAAAAAGTTGAAGGATTGTAGAGTTAAATTCATGACCGATGTAAGGTCAATTGTTCAAACATCAACCGAATCAACCATTGCAAAAGCACTTAATCAACGTAAACGCTGGGCTTCGAAATCAGTTTATTACAAGGATTTTGATACAATCTTTACAGGTCTCGTTGTGCTGATATTTAACTTAATGCTAATATTACTCTTTTTTGCATCAATAGTAGATTTCATTTATCTATTTTACTTTCTTATTCTACTGGTTTTAAAGTCATTTGTCGATTATCTTTTAATTAATCGATATCTTAAATTTACCTCACAGGATAAGCTGTTGAGGATTTTTTTACCTTTACAACTAATGTATCCGTTTTATGTTGTTTACTCTTTTTTTGCAGGAATAATCGTGAAAGCGAATTGGAAAGGACGAGCAATAAATTGAATCAGAGAAATATACGAGAGGGCTCCCCTTGGCAAATAGCCATCCGAAGGCTTTTTAGCGATTGGCTATCGGTTGCTGCGCTTGTTTTTATTGGTATTTGCACATTGTTAGCAACTTTGGGTTATGTAATCATACCCGACTCAACTCCTTATGCAAATCAGCAGCATTTAGAGCTGGCTACGCGTAAACCTGGCGTAAAGGTTTCAATGGTTTTGATCCGAAAAGTTGATTTGGTGAGAACGCAATCTTTCTTTGGCAAAATGTTTTTTGGGCAGGACAAAGATTTTAGCGAAATACCTGTCAATAATTGGCGATTTGAAGGCGATAAAATTATTGTTGAGGAGTTTAATGATGCCGATAAGTACGAATCCATTTTTAATGAGTTTAATATTGCCCGAGCCGTTTACCCAATCGCACATAACGAAAAGATTGTGATGGTAAAGGATGCGTTGCAATTCACAACTTCTGATGATCAACATATTAAAACAACCATAAATGATCTGAGAAAAGAAATTGTTGACAAACAGATAAAAAATCGGAGTTTTATTCTTGGCACCGACCGTTTTGGCCGCGATCTGTTCAGCCGTTTGATAATTGGGGCAAGGGTTTCGTTAGCCGTGGGATTTATTGCTGTAATTATTTCGTTGATAATAGGAATCTTTCTTGGCGCAATGGCTGGCTTTTTCCGTGGTTGGCTCGACGATTTTGTGATGTGGTTCGTAAATGTTGTTTGGTCGGTACCTACTTTGCTTATGGTGATTGCCCTTACCATGGTAATCGGGAAAGGATTTTGGCAAATTTTCATTGCCGTTGGCCTTACCATGTGGGTTGATGTGGCAAGGGTGGTGCGAGGACAAGTGTTGAGCATTCGCGAAAAGGAATACGTTGAGGCGGGTCGGGTGCTCGGGTTTAGCCAGATGAGAATAATCTTTCTGCATATCGTTCCAAATTTACTAAGCCCTGTAATAATAATCTCAGCAGGGAATTTTGCTACAGCAATACTTCTCGAAGCGGGTCTTAGCTTTTTGGGCATAGGCGTTCAACCGCCAATCCCATCGTGGGGAACCATGATAAAGGATCACTATGGCTACATTATTATGGATAAAGCATATTTGGCCATTCTGCCCGGTTTGGCTATAATGTTTCTGGTGCTTGCATTTAATCTGCTTGGAAATGGGCTAAGGGATGCCTTGGATCCGAAGGAGCTAGGGAATAAAAAGTAAATTTATAAGGTGAATAATTATATTAAAAGCGAAGCAGATATTTTTACTGTTTATTATCTCGTAAACAAATAGTGCCCTTCAAGGGCACTATTTGTTTAATTATTCGAGTATATGATTATGCTTCAAATTCAAAGATTCTTAGTCTTTTCTGAAATATTTTCCCAGAATTCTTTTGGAAGTTCAGGATAATATTTTTGATATTCTAAATCAATTATCTTAATAAGATCTTGTTTCTCAAACTTTGTTTTTTCTGATTGTTTAAGTGCTTCCTCAATATTCTTTTTAATAACAGTTGTATTTGCCATTAATACAATATAGTGAGCCTCATATAATCCTTCAGACGTTTTATCCTTATTCATTCCAGTTTTTTTCTTTGCAATTTTATTGAAATAAGGAATGGCTTCGTTTTTGTATTTTGCAAGGAGCGAATCTGCAATAGCAAGGTCTTGTGAGTACGTACTCATTGCGAGTATCATTATTATAAAGAAAAACATAGATTTCATATTAATTGTTTTAATGATATATTAATACGCACCATACACACAACCGACATATACCCATGAAGCAGCAACCGTTGCTTGTCTGTCGGCAGTAGTAGGATCATATCCATTCATATTTGTTCCTGCTGAATATTGCCATAGGTATACTTCTATCATAAACTTTGTACAATCCTTAGGTTTTTTGGCGGTAAATTGTAGATTTGGATTAGGGTATAGATATTTCTCTATTAAAGAAATTATGAAAATAGGTGATAAGTCATATTTTTTAAATTTTTGGAGAGCATTTTTTAAGTGGTTAATTGCCTTCGGATTATAATTAATTATTTTAGAAAAGAACTCTATATCTTCATTAGAGCCAATGGACAGAAAGTTTTCAGCACTTTTGTATTTATTCGATAGATTATTTAGTCGTAATTTTGATTCTTTACTAAGATTATTAATACGATCCGCTAATTCATTAAGAGATTTTTTCTTTTCACTAATAAAAGAAGAAAAATCTTTGTCATTGAAAAGTAAAATACTTAATTCATTGTCTGAGATTTTTATTTTAGTGTTTAAAATTTTTCTCGTTTCAATTTGTTCATTTTCAAACGTGTCTTTGTTGCAACTAAAAAGAAGAGAAATTAAAATAGTGCTAATTGCAAAAAGTTTTTTCATAGTGTAAAAGTTTAAGTCATTTGAAATGATTTACATTTAAAGTTAATTGTTTTAAATATGTTATTTGATATATTTTTATTGAGAAAGAATAGTATGTAAATATATGGAAAAATTTTATGTCTATTTATTGTTATAGGTTATGATTACATTGGCCTAAACAGAACTGTAACTAATTATTAGAAAAGATTGTACGAACAATTGATAGTTGTATTGGTGTTTTTCGATCTGCTCGGCAATGGCCTTCGTGATGCCTTAGATCCGAAGGAGCTGGGGAGTAAGAGGTGAGTCGAACTCAATGCAAGTTATTGGTTAGTGATTGTTGGCGCTAGTTTGCTTTTACATTATCATTTTGGATTTAGTAAGTCAATTCTTATTGAAACTATTTTTTTTAGTGAATCTTTATGTTTAATGGGTAAAAACGAACTATCAATCCACCATAACATTTTATCAAAAGTGTCAGCAAAAGATTTGTAGCAGTTCTTAATTTGCTTTTCATTCAGTTGCAAACTTGAACCTAAAATATCAAAATCTTTTTTGGAAAGTTTGTTTTTCTTGCCATTTATATTCAAACTCATTTGCTCGGGTTCATTCTTTATTGCAAGATATGTGCTAACTAAGTCGTAAGCAGGACTTAAATTAAATGCACCATTTTTTCTTTCAAGCATTGAAAATTTTTTCAAGTGCATATCGGCATTTCCTGTAATGAAACAGAACAAAATAAGTTTATAATAATGGAAAACATCCAAACCAGATTGAGTTGAGAATTGACTTATGGTTTTTCCTGCTTTTTCATAACTTCCCCTGTATTTATGCTCAGTCAGGCTTTCAGTCAGTTGGCATAAATCTTCACTTGCAATTTTGAGCGTTCCATCTCTGTCAAACCGCTTAGTAATATATGCAAGTTTACCACTCCTCAATCTTACTAAACCATGCGTTGCTACTTCAAGCCCTACTGTTTCTGCAAGATGCATGCACAAGTCTTCGTTTTCTGGCAACGCTTGGCATGTTTCACTTTGTGGCTTAATGATGTAATCACTTTTATCATCAACAATTGTAAAGCGTATTTCTTTGCTATTTTTTTCTAACCACAAACTCAATTTCGGTTGCACACCAGTTATAGCTTTATTTGCACCAACGATTCTCTTTGCATAATCGCTTAACTTTTTTTCTTCTATATCAAACTCAGGCTTCTGCTTCAATCCAAAAACTTTCATTATGCACTTTGAGTGATAGTCAAGCTCTTCTGATGTCAGAGGGTTGTAACAAAGTAAGCAGTTCATTTCTTTTCGCTATTTAATATAGATACATCACCAATGCAATCTTTGCAAAGAGTCAACAATAAACTCATTCTGTCCCTTGGGTTTAGCTTCCAGTTATCAATTGCTATTTGTAGCAGCCATCCTTCAGGTATCAAACCGTCAAAAAATGGCAACATATTTTTGTCAGTAAAAACTTCTGAGCGCAAGGGTAAAGTCCTGCTTACTTCTCCATAAATTGGATTTAGAAGGTAGTCTTTATCGTATTGGAAAGAATACCCGTTTTCATCTTCCCATACAAGCCCGGCAAGCTTATCTTTTTTATAAACTAATCCTCTATTCATTTAAAAACATTTTACTGGTTTTCGATTGCTACTATATCAGCATGATTTATTATTTCTGTTAATTTATCATCAGGCTTTTGCTGATATTGTATTGCATTATTGTTTGGAACAAATTTCCATGCAAAAATTTTATTCTCTTTTTTATCAATAATCTCATTTATGATTATTCCGTATTTAATTACTTTATTGGCAAGAGTTATTTTAACTCCTTTATTGAAATAATTCCAAAAGATGTCGTAGGCATCAATCTGCTGTTTATTTGGAGTCAATTGAAATCCAAACAAATGAAGTACTTGGTCAGCTTTGTCCAATTGCAATGTAGCCTTACCTTGCTCTAACTCACGAATAAAACGAATTCCAACCCCTGCTTTTACTGCAAGTTCTTCTTGGGTAATGCCAAGTTTTCTTCTCTGAAATCTGATAAATGCTGAAAGATTATTCATATTATACCTTTACGGGTACAAATATAAGCAAAAATTGAAAAATACAACCGTTCGGGTATAAAATATTCAAAAGCGATCGATTTCGTCCTTTATGGGTATAATCAGCCGAATTTGTTCAAGTCTCGTTAGTTTCAAGTTAGCAGTGGTACATTCAAGGTGCTAACGCAACAAAAGTTAAAAATTAGGTTCTAAATCAAAGGTATTATTTTTTTCTTTTTATAATGCTTTTTTCATTCTCGGAGTGGTGTTAGCAAT
>JANYLA010000065.1 GCA_025361485.1 Bacteroidales bacterium | reverse complement strand
ATAGCGAATAAAATCTTTATAGCTAATGACTAGCGATGCGGTATTGAGGTTTGGATGGAAGCTTAATCGTTGGGCTTTTCGAAGGTTTTCATCGAGGAAAAGATGAACATGATTCGCTGAATCATGGATCAATCCAAACGGAGAAACTGAGCCGGGTTCAAGCCCAAGATATTTCATCATCCTTTCGGGTGAAGCAAAGGTTAGCTTACCCTGCCTCAATAACTTTTCAAGCTGATGAATATTAATCACCTGACGATAATCGAGAATAATTAAATAATGCTGGTCCCCTTTATGATTCCGAAGGAAAATATTTTTACAATGGGTTGAGTCGATGCCTGCCCAATACTTTGAGGCTTCCTCAACAGTAGGTACTGGTGGATGTTTGTGGTAATCGAATTGAATATTGAGCTGAGATAGAACCTTATAAACTAAAGGGTCGCCTCTTAATTCGTTCAAGGAATTCATGGAATTATCTATCGCCTTAACTGCGATAATGCCTGATTTACCTCATCAGCGTTAAAGTATTCAGGATCGTAGTTCTCACCATACCATTCTGAAATCAGAGAGAAATCTTTCTTTTTATCTCCACTCATCATTTCTAATGATATCTCATAACCTGTCACCCCGCCAGAATCCTCGGGTGGAGCTTTTCGCAATCCTCCAATGCAAAGCGGGTAAATACCTATCGCAGAATCTTCAAAACTATTTATAAGAGTAAGAATTATTGTCCAGGAATCGCCATAATCGTATACATACGTTAAACTTTGAGTCTTTGATAGTACCTGAGACAAAGCCACCTGATCTTCGTGCTTAATACTAATATCCACTCCCCTTGAATCGCGATAGAAGTGAAGGTGAAAGTTTTCCCAAGCAAATAAAGCCTGAAAAACTTCATGTAATACTTGAAGGTTAATCGAGCTATCAACCTGAAATGTCCTTGAAATCTCGAACTTAACTCCAACTAAAGTAGCCTTTATCTCAAAAATCTTCGCCATAGGATATTTCTAAATGCCTCAACAATCAAAACTACAAAACAATTAGATTTAAATCTATTGTTTAAAGATGATTTTTGTCAATAAAAAAGAGACTGCTTCAAAATTCGAGACAGCCTCTAATCCTTATATTATGAATGATACTAGAATAAACCCTTTTTAAATTTATCACCAACAACCTTTAACATATCGTCAGTCATGGTTTCGAGGTTCCATTTTGGATTCCAGCCCCACTCAGCACGAGCGCAAGAGTCATCCATTGAGTTAGGCCAACTATCGGCAATGGCTTTCTTAACAGGCTCAACATTATAGTCCATGGTAAAGTCAGGAATTCGCTTTTTAATCGCTTCATAAATTTTAGCAGGATCGAAACTCATAGCAGTAATATTGAAACTGTTGCGATGCTTCAACTTTGAAGGATCTGCTTCCATAAGCTGAACGCAAGCTTCAAGCGCATCGGGCATATACATCATATCGAGGAACGTGCCCGCAGGAAGAGGACAGGTAAATTTTTTCTCCTTAATGGCAGCATAGTAAATTTCTACTGCATAGTCAGTTGTTCCGCCACCTGGCAGTGTTAGGTTAGAGATAATACCTGGGAAGCGCACGCTGCGGGTATCGACACCAAAACGGGTATAGTAATAATCACTTAACATCTCGCCTGTAACCTTACACACTCCGTAAATAGTTGAGGGACGCATTACAGTGTCCTGTGGGGTATTATCGAGAGGTGATGATGCACCAAAAGCACCAATTGAACTTGGTGTAAATACAGCGCACTTGTTCTCACGGGCAATTTCAAGTGAGTTTAAAAGAGCACCCATATTAATTTTCCAAGCTAATTGAGGGTTCTTTTCACCAGTTGCAGAAAGAAGAGCAACAAGGTTGAAAATTGTATCAATCTTATACTTTTTAACAATTTCAGCATACTTATTGGCGTCCAATGCATCTAACTCCTCAAACGGTCCGTTTTCGGCAAGTTTATTACAAGCACTGCAATTAATATCGGTTGCAACAACATTGTTTTTACCGTATATATTCTGCAAGTAAGGAACTAGCTCAGAACCAATTTGTCCACCTGCACCTACAATTAATATATTTTTCATAAGAGATAAGTTATACTTTTAAAGAAAAACCTTTGGTTTGCTTTTGATTTGTAATTAATTCGACAAAAGTATATAATTTATGGGTTAATGGACATTTATGGTGTTAAAAATACATGAAAGCATTGCAACTACTATCTTTGAGTTAAATGAAAGGTTATGAATAAAAAAAGTGCTTTTACTGTGGGAGTAAAATTGTAAGGAGAGATGGTTTTCACAACACGA
>JANYLA010000064.1 GCA_025361485.1 Bacteroidales bacterium | reverse complement strand
TCGTGTTGTGAAAACCATCTCTCCTTACAATTTTACTCCCACAGTAAAAGCACTTTTTTTATTCATAACCTTTCATTTAACTCAAAGATAGTAGTTGCAATGCTTTCATGTATTTTTAACACCATAAATGTCCATTAACCCCCAAATCAGGATTTTTGAAGCAAATATCAACCGCACCCGAACCCGTTCTTGTATGCAATACTTCACAGTTGTAATTATTCAGTAATAGTGTAATATATAAATCTGAAGGCTCGTCATCTTCAGCAACTAATACTTTCAACTTCTTAATGATTGAGGCTAAACTATCATCAGGCATTACCTTATTAACCGTTTGCTCCTTTTCAGCAACCTTATTCGGAATGGTAAAATAGAATATTGAACCTTTCTGCTCCTCACTTTCGAACCATATTTGACCACCAAGCATTTCAACAAAAGCCTTTGTAATCGCCAAGCCCAAACCAGCTCCCTGAAATGCTCTTGAGTCGCCTACATCTGCCTGAACAAATCGCTCAAAAACAGCCTGATGCCTATTTGCTGGTATACCTATTCCTGTATCCTTTACATAGAATTCAAGAGATTCAGCTTTTTTAGCATAGCCAATCTCAATAAAACCTGTATCAGTAAACTTAATGGCATTCTTTACAAGGTTTGTTAGTATAGCGTATATTTTCTCGCGATCGGTTTTAATGTTGACTTCACTATCTGGTAATGTTGATTTAAAAAGAAGCGATAAACTTTTTTTCTTTACTTCAGGACTAAAAAAATTACAAATATGATTAATCTGTTCATTGATGTTCGTGTCCGAAATTGATACTTTGGTTTCTCCCGATTCTATTTTTGAAATATCGATAATATCGTTGATAATATTTAGCATTCGGGCTCCACTTTTTTCAATAATACCAATATAATCTTGCTGTTGCTCTCCCGTTAGCTGAGGCCTTTTTAATAAATCAGCAAATCCTAGAATACCGTTCATCGGGGTTCTTATCTCGTGACTCATATTGGCTAAAAATGCCGATTTCAACCTATCACTTTCTTCTGCTTTTTCCTTAGCTCTGATTAATTCTTGCTCTGCTTTTTTGTTTTCTGTTATATCGCGAATAATGGTTAGAATTTGATGGGGTTCGTTTTTTTCATTATAAATTACCTTAGCAGTCGATTGACGGTAAATCCATTCTCCATTCATATGCTGTACACGATATTCTCCTTTTGCAATTCCATCTACAAGTAATCTCTTCATTGACTCTTTAATAAATGGAATATCCTCAGGGTTAACTCTTTCAAAACCATTTAAACTTAGCTCGTCAGTAGCAGAATAACCTAAATTCTCAGAATAGGCTGCATTCCTAAAAAGATAGTTCCCGTCTAAATCTGTTAAAACTATCCCATCAGGCGATGTTTCAACCAAGATACGGAATTTTTTTTCGTTTTCTTCCGCTTTTTCTTTGGCTGTGATTAATTCCTGCTCTGTAGATTTAATCCTTGTAATATCTGTAAACACTGTTAGCATTGAGGGTTGACCTTGGTATCGAAAGGGTATTCCTGCCACTAATACATTAACCGGATTGCCATCGCTATCAATAAAAACCTCATCAACTAATTCAGCATTAGTTTTCTCCACTATGCTTTTCTTTATCCTTTGAATTGCCAATTCGCGGTAATCGGGATGTACAAAGCTAATTGCAGGTTTGCCATAATAATCATCTTGACACTTACCTTTTAGAATCTTTACAGCTGATTCGTTTGCATAAACGATTATCCCATTGCTATGAATTATTACTCCATCGGGCAAAATCTTTACGATGCTACTATATCGAGCTTCGTTTTCCTCAGCCTTTTGTTTGGCTTTGTTTAGCTCATACTCAACCTCTTTCTTTTCAGTTATATCTTCTGATATTCCGAGTAAATACTTATTATTCCCTTCGTTATCCTTTATGGCAATTTTTTTTGTGTACAATATTATTTCACCAAACTTTGTGTTTACTTTTTCCTCAAGAATAATAATATGTTCCTCACTATTAAATACCTCTCTATCCTTAGATGTTAAAAAATCTGCTTGTTCCTTCGAAAAAAAATCATAATCGTTCTTCCCTATTAACTCGTCCCTATTAAAACCTAAAAGTTGCTCTCCTGCCTTATTTAATTTAAAAAAACTTAAGTCGTCGGCATTTTTAATAAATATCATATTGGGAATATTCTCAAAAATACTTAGCAGAAACGCTTCGCTTTCTTCTACTTTAATCTTGGCATTATATAGATTTTCATTGGCTTGCTGAAGTTCCTCATTTAACACCAAATATTCTTCGTTTTGCTTTTTAAGTTTTGCCTCGTTCTTTTTTCTTTCAGTAACATCTTCAATAATTCCTACACCTCCAATTATCTCATTTTTTCTTGAAAAAATTGGTGCAAATATTATTTGAACAGGAGTGATTTTATTTGCAGTAACTGAATGGTATTCATTATCATAGTAACCTAAAACTCCGGACAAAGATTTTTTTACAGCAACTACAATTTCATTATCGGGCAATTTCATCATACTAAGACCAACCAATGCGTTTTTGGAGGAACCTATTATTTCAACAAACTTTTCGTTACATGAAATAATCTCACCGATGTTGTTGTAGTGAATAATGCCAAGGGGAGCGTTATCAAAAACTAATCGATACTTTTTTTCACTCTCCTCTGCTTCCTCTTTTGCTTTTCTAAGTTCAATTTCTGTTTCCTTAATTAATGTAATGTCCCGCACATTAACAACCACCGCTTTTATTAAAGGGTTGTCTAAAAAGTTTTGTGCCACTGCTTCATACCATATGTATTCTTTATATTTATGTTTATGGCGGTATTGAACACGCACGACCTCATCCTTTTTAGCCAAGACTTCATTCCATGCTTTTAAAACAACATCCAGATCCTCGGGATAAATAACATTTTGAATTGGGCCTTTCAGCTCATCAATAGTATAGCCGGTATCACGGGTTGATGCATCACTAATATATACTTGTTCTCCATTTTCGTTTATCAATACAAATGCATCATTTGAGTTTTTAATCATCAATCGGAATCTTTCTTCTCTTTCTTGGATGGCATCCTTGGCTTTTAATAAATCTATTTCGCCCAGCTTGCGTTCGGTGATATCCTGAACCTGCAACAGATATCCGCTAGTATCCTTTTGTTCCCCATTAAGCAATGGAGTTATTATGTAGTCGAAGTATGATTTCCCGGATTTATTGGTTCTATACTGTTGATATTCTACAACTTTATCAAAGTCGAAAACAGCTTGATAAGTTATTGGCTCACCTCTGCGTAACTTTTCTTTTTTCTCATCATCTAAACTAGTGCCGTCATATATATTGAAATTTTGTATTTCAGATACGTTGGATATCCCAAACATATTCAAGGAAGCCGCGTTTGCGTCAATCTGCATTCCGTTGGCATTGTATAGTTCAACACCAATAGGTGATTCATTAAAAATGGTTCTAAATTTTTCTTCACTCTCACGTAGCGCTTCTTCTGCCTGCTTTCGTTCTGTGATATTCCTCATGAACGACTGATATGTATTATTCGGCATTTTGCGTGAGCTCATCTCTACAATTACAGTTGAACTATCTTTCCGAGTAATTTCTCTCTCAATTGAAATCGTTTCGCCTCGATCGAGCAAATCATAACGTAATGGCTTCTGATTTAATATAGAGGGGAGGAAAAAATCTCTCATATTCATGGTTAAAAGCTCATCTTTTGTAAAGCCTGTAAGCTGAGTAGCTTTTTTGTTCGCCATTATAATATTACCCTTTTCATCTCCTTGAAAAAAAGCATCCGGAGCAAGATCTAATAGATTGCGATAGTTCTCCTCGCTCTCTTGCAGCGCCTTTTCGGCTAGGCTTTGTTTACAGATGAAATTGTCATACTTTACCTTTAGAGAATCATTCTCCTGTTGCAATTTTTGCAACTTTAAAATGAGTTCTTCTTTGGTATTATCCTTATCAGTCATAAGGGTAAACTATTTAATACAAATAATTATTAAAGCTAGATTACTATTTTTTTATTGATTTGCAACAATAAACAGAAAACAAAACGGAGCATGTAATATTTCTATATCCTTTGCAAACAATATACTCTTTTCACCTCGACATTATAAGGCTAGATCATAAGTTGCTCCCCTGTTTACTATCGGCTAACAGCAAGCAACTATCAACTAAAATCTCAATCTAACCATTATCCTAGCATCGCTTTTTTTGTTCCCATCGATTAAGTCGAGCCCTTGCCCTAACTCCTTTAAATCTGAGTAGTAGGTTTGCGACCAACGTATCCAGCAGTCGATTCGATGGGTTGGGCTATATTTAAGCATAATATAAGTACGAGTTCCTTTTGAGTAATAGGCAGGAACTGAGAAGGTATAAAGCAAATCGTTTTCGTAGCTGTAAATTCGGGTATTCCACGAATCGGTATCGAATATTGCAAATCGAAATGAGATAGAAAAAGGAAACTTCGGATGAGTATAGCCAATATCCTGCGATAGCACATAACCGAACTCATTCTTTGTGCTATCGTTTCCAAATTTTGAAAAATCAATTCTGCTTCTTAGCCGAATTCCCATATCAGGTGTATACGTAACCTGCAACCTTGCTGACTGCGTTTGCTGAGGGATAACAACATCTAACTTATTGTATTCAGTGGTAAAATTTTGCTCCGAACTCTTAACTCGATAACGAACTTGTCCCGTAAAGTTTGGGCTAAATCGGTACTCCGCTTGCAGTAGATATTCGTAACCCGTTGATGGGGCATTTACCCTATACCTCAACCAAGAAAAAGAGAAAACATCAACATAGCCCGATAGTTTTAATCCTTTAAGGGGTTGAATAGAAATTCCTGTAAAAACACCATTCTCGTTGTTTGAACCACTCCCCTCAGCAAATGCCGATGTATAGATATTTGTATAGCTCCTTGAATAGCTTCGACCTAAAACTGAAAACTCCACAAGCGATGATAACTTAAACAACCCACCAATAAGTAATGCGTGCTCTGACCTCAGAGGATCCATTGCGATTTCACCAAAAAGATGATGGCTCTTAACAAATCCCTCGAGGTTGATGCCAACATTAGTTCTCTCTGTTGCTGAGGGTCCATAGAGTTTATTTAATGAGCTATCTGATAAAATATTTCCATCAATTTTAACATGCGAGAGGGTTAAGCCTGCTTTAATCCCCTTCCCTTTGTAAAAGATATTACCTCCAGCAATGAATTCGCCTAAAGTATTCTTATTGGCAATTTCATTCGGTGTTCTATGTAGTCCGGTTATTGGTAATGAGGTAAAAAACCGCTCACCATCAATCAGTGAATCGCCTATAGTAGCATCAATTTTTTTAAATGAGCCGAAAAGGGTTAAGTCTATCTTCTTTATGGGAATGGTAACCCCAATACCCCGAAGAAAAGTATTCTCATTAGCCGATGAGTGCCTCACCAAACCTCGTCCTCGTTTTCGAGTGCCAAAGGGATCGGATGTTTTACCCATAGATAGGTTACTCCAAAATGTTAGGCCCTGTCCAAACTCAGCATTAAAATCGCCAACAATCAATTTGCGAATTCTCCGCATATTGCCAATGGCAACGTATCCCGAAAAGTAGTCGAAACCCTTTGGGTTCGATCCTTTAAATAACTGTTCACCAGCATCCTTTTCAACATTCAAACCCCACTCCAACTTATCTTTGCTTTGAAAATTATATCGAGTGCTAAGCGAATATTTGTTTCCCAAGTATCTGGATTTACTGGGGTCAGATGAAACTTTATACCCATCCTGATTTTCAAGTATAGTTCCAGTTTTGGCAATTATTTGGTGACTACCTTTGGATATAAGATTTTTTAGATTATCCTCATCTACTTTCTTTGTTAGTAAAACAAAAGGCACTAACCTCTCAATATCCTCCTTTTGAAATCCGTAAAGAGTCTGTAGCTCATATATGCTTAGAATTGGGCCCTTCTCTTGAACATAATCAATTATCGCCTTAATCTGAAAGTCTGACAGGAAAGCTAATCGTGATAAATCGTCAATGCTGCACTGATTTAAATTCAGCGGATTTTCCAACAAATACATCAAATCCTCAATAATTGGAGTAAAGTCAATATCACTTTCTGACTTTGCCGACATCTCTTCGATGATTTCCGAAATTAGCTGCTGAGGATCTATTTGGGTGTTCTGCGACCATCCCTCTTGAACAATCAAAAGAAAAACGAGAAGCATCGCTATTTTCAATGAACATCTCATTGCTCAGGCTTGTCCTGAATTTTGGTATTACTTCCAAATGTATAAGAAAGAGATATGTATGGGGTATAGCCGAGCACACGATGGTATGAGAATGCCAAATCGAAGCTAATAGATTTTGTTCTCCATCCTAAACCAAATGACAAAGACATGGGATTCGACGACATTCCTGCTCGAAAGCAAAGTTTTTTTATTGGCGAGTACTCAATTCCTGTTCTAACTACAGGGCTTGTAAGGGTATTATCATCTCCCTGCACTAATAATAGAACTGTTTCCGCTGGACGATATGCCAACCCGATTCCAAATGATGTTGATAGATTTTGGTCGCTCCCGAGTGATGAGCGTGTTGGGTTAAAAACATGGGCTCCAATGGCAATTTTATCTAGCGGTTGATATATAATTCCTGCTTCAGCGGTAATAGCCCCCGAGCTACCATATCCTTGCGCAATCCGAACCGTATGGTAATTTATGCCAATCCCTGCTGATATAGTTTTGGTAAGCATCATCCCATACGAAAGTCCAAATCGAGACTGGCTAAACTGGTTGTACCCGAAATGTGTGACCCCAACACCAAAAGTTCCGGTCTTAACTGGTATGCATCCACCAAGCGAGCTATAGCTCAGCTCGTTTAAGAAATATCGATTTTCGTGATAAACGCCAGCCCAATAATTCCGCTGCCAACCAAGTCCAGCCTGATTATTAAAAACCGACCACGGGTCGGTTAACGCAATGGTGCTGTTGCTCAACCCAGTAGAACGTGCTCCAGGAAATTTTTCGGGTTCGTTGGAAAAAGCAATAAAAGGAAAGAGCAGAGCAAAAAGAAACAATTTGCAAGACTTATTGATATTTAATCCCTGCTCGAATCCCATGGGTTAATTCACCTTGTAATCAAATTTAACTTTGGACAGCTCCTGATTTGCAGCGATTATTTTTTTTGCAAGGCTCAGCTTGAATTCTATCATCTGTTTTTGAACCTCGGGTTCGCCTGTACCAATAATCTGAACAGCAAGTATTCCAGCATTGCGAGCACCATCCAGCGCAACAGTTGCAACGGGAATGCCCGCGGGCATCTGAAGGATTGAAAGGATTGAGTCCCAACCATCAATTGAATTGGATGATTTTACAGGAACACCAACAACCGGTAGCGGAGTTAACGCCGCAATAACGCCTGGCAAATGCGCTGCACCACCTGCACCAGCAATTATTACTTTAATTCCACGGGTATGCGCATTTCGAGCAAAATCAAGAACCTGATCGGGAGTTCGATGAGCTGACAGGGCATTCATCTCAAATGGAATTTTCATCTCATTCAGTACCTTAGCGGCTTCTTCCATTACGGGCAGGTCGGAAGCGCTACCCATGATTATGCTAACTTTTGGATTCATTGTAGGTTATTTTTAAAAGTTTTAAGGTACAAATTTGTGAACAAACATCCAAACTTCAAAAGAGATTGGTGTAATAGAGTTTGCTAAAATGAGAAAAAATGTAATCACTATACAATATGATAATACAGATAATTATGAATTGAAATTCATTACTAGATATAAGGTTTAAATAGTCAGCAACCCTTATTTGCTTAAATTTTTTACCTTTGCCTGATTATAGAAATAATTTTATCATGAAGAATGTAATCTTAAAGGATAAAGAGTTCAGGTTAAGCTATTGCTCCAACGATATTCAGTCGGATATTGATGTGGTTTCATCAAAGATTAACCACGATCTTATGAATGTTCATGTTCCATTATTCATATCGATTCTGAATGGCTCCTTCATGTTCACCGCCGATTTACTTAAACGAATTCAGTTCCCTTGCGAAGTTTCGTTTATTAAACTCGCATCATACGAGGGAACTTCATCAACAGGAACTATCAACGAGCTAATCGGTTTAAAGGAGAATATCGAGGGACGAACGGTAATAATTGTTGAGGATATCGTTGATACTGGTCATACACTCGATAAACTTTATGCGGAGTTAGAGAAGAAGAATCCGGCTAAAATACTTATAGCCTCGCTCCTTTTCAAACCCGAATCTTATAAGGGAAATCTTAAAATTAACTATATAGGGAAATCTATTCCGAATGACTTTATTGTGGGGTATGGACTTGATTACGACGGGCTGGGAAGGAATTTACCCGATATTTACACCTTAGCTTAATCTTTTCAACAACTCAATAATCCTCTTAAAACAAACCCTATGCTAAATATCGTTTTGTTTGGCCCTCCAGGTGCAGGAAAAGGTACTCAATCGGAAAAACTGATTAAGAAGTATAATTTAAACCATCTTTCAACCGGTGATATACTGCGTGCATCGATTAAGAATCAGACCCCACTGGGTCTTGAAGCAAAAATAATAATTGATAAGGGAGGCCTTGTTCCTGACGAAATGGTAATCGGTCTGATTAGCAAAGAACTCGATGAACATAAAGATGCAAAGGGTTTTATCTTCGATGGATTCCCCCGAACAACCATTCAAGCAGAAGAACTAGACAAGATGCTTGCCAGCAAAGGGCTTCACATAAACCTTATGATGGCTCTTGAAGTAAAACATGAAGAGTTGGTAAAAAGATTACTAAATAGAGGCATACAGTCAGCTCGGACTGACGATAGAAATGTTGAGGTTATTGAGAAAAGGATAAAAATATATAATAATGACACCATGGTTGTTGCAGAATTCTATAAAGCACAAGGCAAATTCAGGGCAATACAAGGAATGGGTACAATTGATGAAATTTTCGGCAGGCTCTGTGAGACGATAAAAGAGCACCAATAAGATAAAACTAGATTTGTAGGGAAGGGATTATGTCAACAGCAAACTTTGTAGATTACGTAAAAATTTACTGCCGTTCAGGCAAAGGCGGGGCAGGCAGCGTCCACTTCCGCAGGGAGAAATTTATTCCTAAAGGGGGTCCCGATGGTGGCAATGGTGGCCGAGGAGGAGATATATACTTAAGGGGTAGCGCTCAGCTATGGACACTGATCCACTTAAAGTATAATCGACACGTCATTGCCGAAAGCGGTGGTGGTGGAACTGGTGCGCTATGCACAGGCTCTGACGGTAAAGATATTATCATTGAAGTCCCTCTTGGAACTGTGGCTAAAAACGCCGAAACCAATGAGGTTATCTGCGAAATCACTGAAAAGGATGAGAAGGTTATGCTATTAAAAGGTGGTCGAGGAGGATTAGGAAACTGGAATTTCAGAACGGCTACTTTACAAACACCACGATTTGCACAACCAGGCGATCCGGAGCAGGAATGTCAAGTAGTTCTTGAACTTAAAATACTTGCAGATATTGGACTTGTAGGATTTCCAAACGCTGGCAAATCAACTCTGCTTTCGGTTGTATCAGCAGCCAAACCTAAAATTGCCGATTACGCATTTACAACATTGGTTCCTAATATTGGAATCGTAGAGTACCGCGATAATAAATCGTTTGTTATGGCCGATATTCCAGGAATAATTGAAGGAGCACATGAAGGCAAAGGCCTTGGGCTTCGATTCCTCAGGCATATTGAGCGCAACTCCATGCTCCTGTTTATGGTGCCTGCCGATAGTGATGACATTCACAAACAGTACGATATTCTTATCAACGAGCTTAACATGTTTAATCCGGAGCTATTGGATAAAAAAAGAGTGCTTGCCATTACCAAATCCGATTTAATTGATGATGAGTTAGTAAAAGAATTCGAGAAAGACTTACCAAAAAATATCCCCTATATCTTCATCTCGGCTCAAACAGGAAAAGGCTTGGTACAGCTAAAAGATATTCTTTGGAAAGAGCTAAATAATGAATAGCGGCATGATTGATTTCTTGCTAAAATGGGATACTCAACTTTTTCTTTTCCTCAACGGATTGCACTCCCCGTTTTGGGATCCAGTTATGGTTTTCGCCTCGGGAAGGTTGACATGGCTCCCACTCTACTTGCTTCTGATCTATTTTATTTCCAGAAAGCATGGTTGGAAAACACTTTGGTGGCTTTTAGCCATTGTTTTGGTTATTGTTGCTACAGACCAGATTTCGGTTGGATTATTTAAAAATGTTTTTCAACGTTTACGACCATGCCATACCCCTGAGCTGCAAGGGCTAATCCATCTTGTAAAAGGATGTGGCGGACAGTACGGTTTTGTATCGTCGCATGCTGCAAACTCTTTTGGCGTTGCTGTTTTTCTATCGCTTCTGTTCAGTAATCGTTGGGCTACCTACGGACTACTATTTTGGGCGGCATTCGTTTCGTATAGCAGAATATATCTTGGCGTTCATTTCCCCGGCGATGTGCTTTGCGGAGCAATCCTTGGTGCAGGAATCGGGATTAGCCTTTGGCTTCCAGCAAACTACTTTATAAATAGAAAGAAAAGGGTTTAGCTTCTAGTGTTTAGTATTTTGTTTTTAACTTGCTAAACACTATACCCTAAACACTAAGCACTAAGTTCTATGTTAGTCATCCACCAAACATCCACTAACCCCTACTTCAACATAGCTACAGAGGAGTTTCTGCTGAAGAACTTCACTGAAGATATTTTCCTCATTTACCGTAACGAGCCATCTGTTATTGTAGGAAAGCATCAGAATACAATGGCTGAAATAAACCTTGAATTCGTTAAGAAAAGAGGGTTGCCAGTTATTAGGAGATTATCGGGCGGCGGAACGGTTTACCATGATTTGGGAAATGTTAACTATACTTTTATTACCAATGGCTCGGAAGGAAATTTAGTTGATTTTAGGAAGCATACACAACCCATAATAGATGTACTTCAAACGCTCGGAGTTGATGCTCGAATTGGAGGCAAAAACGATATTCGGGTTGGAGACAAAAAAATATCGGGAAATGCAGAGCACATCTATAAAAACAGGGTTCTGCATCATGGCACTCTACTTTTTAGCTCAAAACTCGATGAGCTGAACGAATCAATTAAAGTCAATCCAAACACTTACACCGATAAGGCTGTAAAGTCAATCCGAAGCCATGTAACAAATATCTCGGAACATCTAAAATGCGAAATAAGCATCGATGATTTTATCATCTCAATATCGAGTCACATTAAAAAACAATTCACTAATACCAAAGGCTTCCAGCTATCTCCTGCTAACATCAATGCTATTAACCAATTAATTGAAACGAAGTACTCAACGTGGGATTGGAACTTTGGCTATTCTCCATCCTACAGTCTAAACAAACACATTGCTATTAACAACAAGGTTATTAACATTCAAATCAACGTTGACAAGGGGATTATTAGCCAATTAGCTATAAGTGGTAACCTGATTATTATTGAGAGAATTAAAGAGCTTGAGCAGCTGCTCAATGGTTGCTCTCACAACTTTGATGAGATTTCAAACAGGCTTTCAAAAATCGTCCTAAATGATTTCATAGATCAAATATCGTTAGAACAATTCCTCGAAGGATTTTTCTAGTTTTCAAGAATTGAGAATAACTACTTTTTAGGCTCTTCCTTTGGTGGGTCTAGCCCATAAGCCACTCCTTCAACGAAGTGGGTAGGAACCTCACCATAACCGCCTTTAGATTCCCTCTTTTTTATAAGTACAATGTAAGCGCCCATATTGACTGCCTTCTTCTGAATACGAATATCGGCACTTTGTTGCGCAGCCTTGGCGTTTCTTGCATTCTTTGATGATTTTGCCTCAACCTTTCCAAGGTCGTAAAGGCCAGCAACCTCTTCAGGGTTATCGGTTAATACGATGGTTTTAAAATCACGCTCAGCCACCATCTCAAAAGCGGGTTTATTAAAAAACTCCCTCCGGCCCGTACTGTAAAGTATCTTTTGAACTTGCTTCCGAGCAAACTCTTCAGGTTTTGATTTATTTACAGGAAAATAAGTAATCTTAGTTGATGAAACACCATGAATTTTACCGAGAATTTTCTTCCCACTTACAAGGATAATTGTATCAACCCTCACCGCATCAGCCTGAGCCCAACATGAAACAGATGTGAGAATAATAAGTAAAGCCAACAGAAAATCCTTGATTATTTTACGCATATCTAATAGTTAAAACATCCTCTTTGAATTCTTATCAATGCAAAGACGATACCATTTTTCTCTTTAAAAAGACAAATTTAGCATATCATATGATTGATCCAAAGCGAAAAAAATAAATCATTTATTCCCTTGACATAAAAAGAAAAAACCGATAGATAATGGAAACAGGCACATTACCAAACCAATATCGAGTTTGCCTCCGTATGAAATAAACAACTGGTAAGCCGAGAGCAAAAAAACAATCAACCCCGAAAGCACTGTTAACCATGGCTTTGAAAGAAATCCACCAACAAATAAAAGCACTGCAAAAATCACAAAGGCAAAGGCTATATAAAAACGAAAACTATTAAAGTTGATTTGCCTTAGGTTATAAATATTGTCGAAAAGAAGATATAAAACAAGGGTTATTCGAAGTAACCACATTGCAACAACTTGACCTGATTTGAATGGCTGCATATTTGCAAATTATATTGGTTAAACTACTTTTGCATATTATTGTTCAAAAATAGGAATCTAAAGCATGAGCACAAACCCTTTCCTCAAAATAGTTAAAATATTATACTCAATCATCATTTGGGTAATACTAATCGTATCTTGCTTTCCGCTGTTTGCAATAGATTTTATTATCTGGCTTTTAACCTTCTGGTGGGACAAGCGCACTTGGTTGCTTCACCGGTACTCCATTTTTTGGGCACTAATCTTCATCTGGGGCAACCCTCTTTGGAAAATCAGCATAAAGGGTCGCAAGAATATCAACCCTAAAAAAACCTACGTAATCATCTCAAATCACCAAAGCGCACTTGATATTGTAATTTTATACCGCTTATTTACACATTTCAAATGGATTGCAAAGCGAGAACTTTTCAAGGTACCATTTATTGGATGGAATCTAACCCTAAATCGCCACGTAGCAATCGACAGGAATAGTTCACGTAGCGCGGTTCAAATGATGCATAAAGCAATTGCTCATATTAAACAGGGCAGTTCAATTTTAATATTCCCAGAGGGAACTCGATCGGAGGATGGTGTAGTCAGACGCTTTAAGGATGGCGCATTTATCATTGCCAAGAAGGCAGAGGTTTCAATTCTCCCAGTAATACTCAACGGAACCCTTGAGACCGTCCCAAAGAACGGCATGATAGGCGGTCGCCAAATTTTTGACATTCGGGTTCTGCCCGAAATTCCATTCGAATCATTTAAGGATAAAACAACTTCAGAGATCGCCAAGGAGATGCATCAGCTGCTAACTGAAGAACATAAAAAAATAGCACCAAAGTATTACGCATAAAAAATCTTCCGAATAGTATAGCCTAACTATTGTGGCTATTAAAGGCAAAGTTCCTTTGATACTTTATCAATAGCCCCAACTTGTAAAAGTCGAACAGAAACAGGCTAACGATGCCCCTTGCTAGCAAATATTCTATTAACGGTTTTACCATAGTGAATACTGCCCCAATCAATTTTTGAAACCTGTTCACTTTATAGTAAAATCTTAAAATTGACAAATCGTTGATAAAGTCCCTTTCATAGTTAACAAACGCCAAAATATGAAGCAGATTAACAATTCCTTTTTCCGTTTTCATTAAATATTCTGAATTATCCTCTAAATCACCATTGAGGACAGGATTATTTATATGATCAATCGAAATACCCCTAATCTTTAACGCGTACCCAAAAAGGGTGTCCTCATGACCATATTCAGCAATTCGCTCATCAAATCGTATGCTTTCAAGTGTCTCGCGGTTGATCAAGAAATTATTGGTCATAAACGATTTATTCGGATTTTTTTTCCGAAAATCAACTGGCTGGCTCTCTTTTTTAATACCATACTTCCATCGCAGTATTTTCATCCTTGCGGGGCGATTCAAATCATAAACCCTACCTCCACAAACCACATTATTATTGCTTTGCTTTATGACCTCAACGTATTTTAGTAAAAACTCGTTATTCACAACCAAAGAGTCACAATCGAGGAAAAGCAGATTCTCATAATTTGAATAGGTTAAAAAAAGATTGCGAATCTTGGCTCGTCCAATATTTTCGGTCAGCTGAATATAGGTTTCCTGTTTGCAAGTAAAATCATTTACCTCTTTATGCTCCGCTGCGGAACAGTCATCAATAAGAATAATTTCGTAGGGCACTGCCAATAGCTTTGCCTGCCTCAATAGCTCACGAACCAAAGGGTTAACATCAAAATTGTAAATCGGAATGCAGATTGATATCATTATTTCAATTATCTCTTCTCACTTTTCACTCACTAACCCCTTTCTTAATTACCTCAACATTTACTGCCTTGATATACTCAGGTATATTCTTATAGTTGGAATGAAATCCATAGCCTCCATTTAGCAGTTCATTCAGGGCATCCTCTCGCGTCCAACCCTGAAAAACTATTCGATACATTGCTACCACAACGCCAGTTCTATCTGAACCATGACGACAATGAACCAGAATTGGTTTTGGCGCGCTTTTAATCACCTTAAGCGCAGCAATTATCTCCTTATCGGTAAAACTACCAGCATCCATTGGCACAAGGAAGGGTTTAATAGCGAGATTACCAATAAACTCATCATCGGTTCCGGTGGTCCGAAGATTCAATGAACTTTTAATACCAAGCATACTTAATTCAGCAAATTCCTTTTTATCGGGCTGCTCCGAACGGTAGAGTTCATCACTTACCCGATAGAGATTTTCCAAACTAGTTGACTGAATATGAACGCCCCATTTAATTGACCTCTGAGCTGTTTGACCTGAAGTCTGGTTGATTCCAGCCAATACTATAAAAAGTATGAGTGAAATCATCAATCTATTTTTCATATTACAGAATACTTAATGTTAAAGGGCTCAATTTAGCAATTAATTAATCCTTGATGATCTTATCGCAACTTTTTATTGATAAATATCAGTTTAGTTACGCTCTAAAAAGTTAAACAAAACCAAAACTTGTTTGTTTGAGATATTGTAACTTTCAATTGTACAAATCTTTTAACCAAATCAGTAATTATGAAGCATGATATTCTAATCGTCGGCGGTGGTGTAAGTGGCACAGCACTTCTTTACACCCTAAGCAAATATACAAATGTGAAAAACATCGGATTAATCGAAAAGTATTCCGGTTTCGGATTAGTAAATTCTGCCTCAACAATGAATAGCCAAACGCTTCATTTTGGTGATATTGAAACCAATTACACGTTAGAGAAAGCCAGAAAGACTAAACGAAGCGCCGACATGGTGATGCAATATCTTGTAAATGAGATATTTAAAGATTGTAAATGCAACTATTTTATTAAAGTCCCCAAAATGGTTCTTGCCGTTGGGAAGGAACAGGTTGATACGTTGCGTGAACGATACAAATCGTTCAGCCAACTCTTCCCCAATTTAAGGATGATTGAAAGAGAAGAAATAGGAAGGATTGAACCGAGAGTTTTAGAGGGACGCAATCCAAATCAGGAGATTTTAGCCCTTGTTACCGAGGATGGCTACACTGTTGATTTTGGAAGACTGAGCCATTGCTTCGTCGACCATGCTAAGGAGGCTAATCCCGATATATCATTTTATCTCAATACAAAAGTCAGCAAAATCATCAAAAATAGCGATGGATTCAAGGTTTTCACAAACAATGGTGAGTTTGAAGCAAAAGCTATAGTTATTGCGGCTGGGAGTCATAGTCTGAAAATTGCTAAGTCGCTCGGTTACGGAAAGAGCTACTCAATACTCTCAATGTCAGGTAGTTTTTATACAGGGCCAAAAGTACTCAATGGTAAAGTTTACACCATGCAGAATGCAAAACTTCCATTTGCTGCAATTCATGGCGACCCTGAGGTACACGACGAGAATGTAACCAGGTTTGGACCCACTGCAAAACCAATATTTTTATTGGAGCGGTATAACAACTCCACTTTTTGGGAATATTGGAAAACCTTTGGGTTAGGTATTAAGCCAATATTAAGCATTCTAAATATTCTTTTCGATAGGGTAATCTTCAAGTATATCATTAAAAATGTAATTTATGATATGCCCTCCGTTGGGAAGCGTCAATTTTTAAAGGAGATTAAAAAGATTGTTCCAAATATCAAAATAAACGAAATTAGCTTTGCTAAAGGTGTTGGCGGAACTCGTCCTCAGATTATCAACAATGCTACCCGAAAGCTTGAAATGGGCGAAGCAAAAATTGTTGGCGAGAAAATTATCTTCAACATCACCCCATCCCCCGGAGCATCAACCTGCTTAGGGAATGCGTTTGAAGACACCCAGAAATTGATAGGATTCCTTGATAATAAGTTCGTGTTTAATAGTGAACAGTTTGAAAAAGATTTAGTGCTATGATATTCGACCTCGAAATGATAGAATCATTCTATGATGGGCTTCCCCACATAATATCAAAAGTTAAGAAAGACCTTTGGAAACCCTTAACTTTAAGTGAAAAGATATTATATAGTCATCTATACAATACCAAAAAATATCATCCTTTGCAACGTGGGGTTGATTATGTGGATTTTGCCCCAGATCGTGTTGCCATGCAGGATGCAACAGCCCAAATGGCGCTTCTTCAGTTCATGCAAGCAGGAAAAGATCAATCAGCTGTGCCCACCTCGGTTCATTGCGACCATCTGATAATGGCAAAACTGGGTTCAACCATCGACCTAAGCACTTCAAATACCACCAATAAAGAGGTTTACGATTTCCTAAGCTCCATTTGCGATAAATACGATATTGGTTTCTGGAAACCTGGCGCAGGAATTATCCACCAAATAGTCTTGGAGAACTATGCATTCCCTGGCGGAATGATGATTGGAACCGATTCGCATACTGTAAATGCAGGCGGATTGGGGATGATTGCAATTGGTGTTGGCGGCGCCGATGCCGTTGATGTGATGTCGGGGATGGGTTGGGAACTAAAATTTCCGAAGATAATCGGCATTAAGCTAACCGGAAAATTGAATGGTTGGACTTCGGCTAAGGATATCATACTAAAAGTAGCGGGAATTCTTACCGTAAAGGGAGGAACAGGATGTATTATTGAATACTTTGGCGAGGGCGCTGAATCGCTTTCGTGTACTGGCAAGGCTACCATTTGCAACATGGGCGCAGAGGTTGGTGCAACCTGCTCTATTTTCGGTTACGATGAGGCCATGGCGAAATACCTTACCGCTACAGGACGAAAAGAAATTGCTAACCTAGCAGATAAAGTTAAGCAGCATCTAACAGCTGATCCGGAGGTTTACGCTAACCCTGAAAAATACTTCGATCAGATTATTGAGATAAACCTATCGGAGCTTGAGCCTTATATCAACGGTCCATTTACTCCCGATTTGGCTACCCCCATTTCGCAGATGAAAGAGGTTGCCGCTAAAAACGGTTGGCCGTTAAAAATTGAGGTTGGGCTTATCGGCTCATGCACCAACTCATCGTACGAAGATTTATCGAGAGCCGCATCGATAGCAAAGGATGCAAAGGATAAAAAGTTGATAGCAAAATCGATGTTTACTATCACCCCTGGGTCGGAGCAGATCCGTTCAATCGCAGAACGGGATGGATATCTCGAAATATTTGAAAATATTGGAGGTAAAGTATTTGCTAACGCCTGTGGTCCTTGCATTGGGCAATGGGATCGAGAGGGTGCTGAAAAAAAAGAGGTAAACACTGTAATCCATTCGTTTAACCGAAACTTCGCCAAGCGTACCGATGGAAACCCCAATACGCATGCCTTTGTGGCTTCGCCCGAAATTGTAACCGCATTAGCCATTGCAGGTGATTTAACCTTTAACCCACTAACCGATACGCTAACAAATAGTGATGGAGAAAAGGTAAAACTAACCGAACCCAAAGGGTTCGATTTGCCGCCAAAGGGCTTTAACAAGGATGATCACGGTTTCCAAAAACCATCGAACGATAAGAGCAATATATCAGTAGCCATCGACCTAAAATCCGATAGACTTCAAGTACTTGAACCATTTGAGAAATGGGATGGTTACGATTACCTCAATTTACCGTTATTAATCAAGGCAAAAGGGAAATGCACCACCGACCATATTTCAATGGCAGGTATTTGGCTAAAATACCGTGGGCATCTCGATAATATTTCAAATAATTACATGATTGGAGCCGTTAACTCATTCAACGACCAAACAAATAGTATTTACAATCAATTAAATAAAAAGTATGAACCTGTTCCAACAGTTGCACGTTGCTACAAAGCAGCTGGATTAGGTTCGATTGTCGTTGGTGAGGAGAATCTTGGCGAAGGATCATCACGCGAGCATGCAGCCATGGAACCCCGATTCCTGAACGTAAAAGCGGTTTTAGTAAAATCGTTTGCCCGAATTCATGAAACAAACCTAAAAAAACAAGGGATTTTGGCTTTAACCTTTGCTAATAAGGATGACTATACTAAAATTAAGGAAAAGGATAAAATAGACATCGTTGGGTTAAGCGAATTTGCGGCTGGAAAACCTATAAAGATAACCCTCAATCATTCTAACGGAGAGAGGGAAATTATATACGCAAACCACTCCTACAACGAATCACAGATTAAATGGTTTAAAGCGGGTAGCGCACTTAACTTAATTAGAGAAATAAAAGTGACAGGCAACAAGTGACAAGAAAAAATCAATAATATAAAAACGATACACAAGAAACTAAATACTAAACACCAAGTTCTCTATGGAAGCTGAAAAAATAAAAATTATCAATGGTAAATTAAACGTACCCGATTATCCAATAATACCTTTCATTGAAGGTGATGGAATAGGCCCAGACATTTGGAAAGCATCGGTCAGAATTTTCGATGCCGCAGTAGAGAAAGTTTACAATGGAAAAAAAGGGGTTGCTTGGAAAGAAGTTTTTGCAGGCGAAAAGGCATTCAACAAAACTGGCAACTGGTTACCAGAAGAGACCTTAACAGTATTTAGGGATTATCTTGTTGGAATTAAGGGACCATTAACAACCCCTATTGGTGGCGGAATGCGATCGCTAAACGTTGCTTTACGACAAGAGTTAGATCTTTACACCTGCTATCGTCCTGTTCGATATTTTACAGGTGTTCCAAGCCCAGTAAAGCACCCCGAATACGTCAATATGCATATTTTCCGTGAGAATACTGAAGATATCTATGCAGGCATTGAATTTATGCATGGCACGCCAGAGGCGGAAAAGATTAAAAAATTCTTAATCGATGAGATGGGGATAAAATCGATTCGATTCCCAAATACAGCATCTATTGGTATAAAACCCGTTTCGCTTGAAGGAACTGAAAGGTTGGTAAGACAAGCCATAAAATTCGCCATAAATAAGAAATTACCATCGGTTACGCTTGTTCATAAAGGGAACATCATGAAGTTTACCGAGGGTTCCTTTATGAAATGGGGCTATGCCTTGGCCGAGCGTGAATTTGGCGATTCCGTTTTTACTTGGAATCAGCATAAAAAGATTGCGGCTGAAAAGAGTGAAGAAGCCGCCAATGCTGCCATAAAACAGGCTGAAGTTTCGGGTAAAGTGATAATAAAGGATGTAATTGCCGATGCTTTCCTTCAGCAAATACTACTTCGACCTGCTGAGTACTCGGTAATTGCCACGTTAAATCTGAATGGTGATTATATCTCCGATGCTCTTGCTGCCATTGTTGGCGGTATTGGAATTGCCCCAGGTGGAAATATTAACTACGAATCGGGTCATGCAATATTCGAGGCAACCCACGGAACTGCGCCTAAATATTCCGATCAGGATAAAGTAAACCCAGGCTCTGTAATTCTTTCAGGTGCATTGATGTTTGAACATCTCGGATGGGATGAAGTGTCAAAAATCATCTACCAAGCCCTTGAGAAAACCATACTAAGCAAAAAAGTAACCTACGACTTTCATCGATTAATGGAAAATGCTAAATTGCTAAAAACATCAGAATTTGCCGATGCAATCATTTCAAACCTTCAACCATAACCATCAAATTTTTTGAATCATGGATGACAAAAAATTTTTAACCCAGCTGAACGATTCCATCAAGCAATCGTGCCAGATCGATAACGAACTTTTCGAGAAGTTTGATGTTAAACGTGGCCTAAGGAACAAAGATGGAACAGGTGTATTAGTAGGGCTTACTAATATTGGAGAGGTTTTAGGCTATAAAAAGGAAAATGATAAAGTAGTTGCCATACCAGGTCGTTTACTTTACCGAGGTATCGACATAGAGGATATCACTCAAGGATTCCAAAAAGAGGATCGTCATGGGTACGACGAAACGGTATTTTTGTTGCTTACGGGCAAACTACCGAATAAGCAAGAACTTGAAAAATTCACAGCTCACATGGCTTCGCTACGGGCATTACCCGATAGTTTTATCAAGGATATGATCCTTTCGATGAAAGGAAAAGATGTGCTAAACATGCTTGCTCGGTCGGTACTTGGACTCTACATCCTCGATGATGATCCCGATAATATCACCCTTCCCAACATGATTCAGCAAACGCTGAATATGATAGCAAAATTTCCATCTATCATTGCTTACTCCTATCAGGCTTTTAGCCATGCATATCAGGGGAGAACGCTGATGATTAGGTATCCAAAACCTGAACTTACCGCTTCGGAGAATTTCCTATACATGGTAAAGGGTGAATGCTCAAAATACACCAAGCTCGAAGCCGATTTACTTGACCTTGCCTTAGTGCTTCATGCTGAGCACGGTGGAGGTAATAACTCTACCTTTACGATTCGGGTTACCAGCTCCAGCGAAACGGATATTTACTCAGCGGTTACGTCGGCCATTGCATCATTAAAGGGTCCATTACACGGTGGTGCAAACCTAAAGGTTTTGGATATGATGGACGATCTAAAAACAAACGTAAACAACTGGAAAGATCAGAAAGAGGTTGAAGCATATCTTTTGAAGATATTGAATAAACAGGCTTTTGATAAAACGGGTAAGATTTATGGTATTGGTCATGCTGTTTACACCATTTCTGATCCACGTGCTGCACTTCTTAAGGAGAAGGCTCGCGAGCTAGCTATCGAAAAGAATAGGCTAGAAGAGTTCTTACTCTACGAGATGGTTGAAAAGCTTACACCAACCGTATTCAAAATTTTTAAGGGTGAGCAGAACGAGAAGGTGGTTTGCATAAACGTTGATTTCTACTCAGGATTTGTTTACTCCTGTATTGGAATACCCAAGGAGCTATTTACGCCTCTTTTTGCCATGGCAAGAATTTCTGGATGGTGTACACACCGAATTGAGGAGCTTACATTCTCTGCAAAACGGATTATTCGGCCTGCATTTAAGAATGTTTACGGCAAACAGGAGTACATACCCATTGAGGATAGACATGAGCATATTTAGTTAAGCATGACTTTTCCTTTCAAACTTTTTCTTAACTTACAAGCATATAACAAACTCAAATTATCACTTACATCTCTTTAAAAACATCACTATGAAGGATTTTATCGACCCACGCCTCGAAAAGGCATACGATTTTCTTATTGAAGGAGATTTAAAATCAGCAACCAAGCAATTTGAAGATAACCTAAAAGAGAATCCCAATAGTATTCACCTACTAATGGAATTGGCCAACACATACTATATCCTTGGCGAGTTGAATAAATCCATTGGCTGCTACAGAAAAGTGCTAACATTTAAGCCCGAAAGCCCATACGTTTTATATCGAATGGGAGTAGCCTTATACCGCTCGACCCTTTTTACTGAGGCGACTGAGGTATTCAATCAGATTATTGCTTCGGGTAAATACTTGCCAATGACCTATCTGTGGCTAGGGTTAAGTTACTATCACCTCGGCAAAGAGGAGAAGAGCATTGAATCGTACAGAAAATTGCTTGAGTTTTGCCCCGAAACGCAAATGGCAAACTACTACATGGGTGTTTCGTTAAAATCAGCGGGGAAGTATGACGAAGCTATTCACCATTTCGAAAAATTACTGACCAGCTGCCCTACTTGCGATCAACACGTATCAGCACTTTA
Source organism: Bacteroidales bacterium (assembly GCA_025361485.1). Taxonomy (GTDB): domain Bacteria; phylum Bacteroidota; class Bacteroidia; order Bacteroidales; family Tenuifilaceae; genus UBA8529. Next base: position 2,369 of record JANYLA010000064.1, on the reverse strand, counting down.
CCACTTAGGTAGAACTTACATGAAAAATTTCAACTACGAGAAGGCAAAGGTGCATTTTAAGCATGCGATGGAACTCGACCCCGAGAACAAAAATGCTTCGGAGATGTATCAATACCTAATGGATCTATAACTTTCTAGTAAAGTTTTCATAAAAAGGTTGGACAAAACGTCCAACTTTTTTTGTTTAAAACTAAGGTTGAGTATAGCTGCATGAACAAAACCTTAATTATCGTTTTCGTTTCAATACCTGCTGAGAATAACCCGCAGAATCTATCGTCCTGCGTTATGATTTTTATAAATAACACATATATTCCAATGACTTATACCACGTGTTGTGACTCGTTTTTATATGTCTTTTAAAAGTATGTATTCACGGCAAATTCAAATTGGTCAATAAATATTTCTTTAAAAATTGAAATATTATTCTGCTCATAAAATAGAAGCATTGCCTTCTTGTATTCAACTGAGTCAACCGTCCTAAATGATATTGGACAATGTTTATGATTCATTAGAACAGCATTACTTACAATTCTTGCAGTTCTTTTATTGCCGTCTGCAAATGGTTGTATGTATGAAATTAAAACTAGAAGAAGTAAGGCTTTCTCAAACACATTTACTTTGCTATTTACCAATTCACACATATTTGATAGTGCCTCAGCGATTTGAAACTCATTATCTAATGGTCGATAGTTGGTTCCTGAAATACCAACTCTTCTCTTTCTAATATTTTTATCTACACCAAGTTCTTTAACCAAAATGCTATGTATGTCTTCAATCCTTGAAACCGACAAGGGAATTACGTAGTCTGGATGCTCAATAATAAAATCAATGGCTTCCTTGTGGTTCAGAAGCATAATTGCTTCATCTTTTGTTTTTCCTGATGCAGTTTCCTTTTCTTTGAGAAGCCTTTCCGTTTCCAATAAAGAATAAGTATTCCCTTCTATCTGAGAGGATTTCCAACTCAAGTCAATCGCCAACCTTTCTAGTTCCTTTTTATATTCTGTTTCAGAAAGTTGTGAGATATTTTTTTTAAATTTATTTTGAAGCAGTTCCAACTGTTCCAACTCATTAGATGTAAATAAACTACATTTTTTAAGCGTCTCGGGAACGAGCAATAGGTTGAAAGTCGTCTTAATATCTCTTTCATCAATTTCTTTCTCGTAATACTTGTCAATATCAATAGGGCACAACAACTCATAGGTGGGTGAAATCATATATTTCGTTGATTTTCCTTGCCCTTTTTTTGTTATTAGACTTTCATCAATTAGCTTTGAAAGTATTCTTTTTACTGTGGCATAACTAATAGATGATGCAACTCCTTCATAGATTTCTTTAGATGATATTTCTTGATTCTCTTTGATAATCTCAATAATATCAATTTCTCTTTTGTCAATCATGAGGTTTGAATTTACGGCTCACAAATATAATCATTTTGGCTCACAGAGTCGCAAAAATGAGCCGTATTTTCTTTTAAAATGAGCCACAACGTTTCCGTGGCAAGAAATGCTGGGGAGTTGAAGACCGAACATTTATCCCACGTTAAGCTGATACTAAAGTACTAAAAACTTGCTTATCTGCGCATCAGTCCCAATATTTTTTGCCACGTGTTGTGTGGCGTTTTTATTTCTTTTATCGCTCGTTCAAGAACAACATCTTTAGTATTTAAATAATCATCGATTGTCTGTTTTACTTCAATGTCTGGTTTGACTCCACAATTAACGAATCTTTTCCCGCTCAGCGGATAGCAAATTCGTCTTGTACAAATCCTCGCATATCCACCTCCTGGCAATCCTGGTATAACTAATGGAGAACCTGTTGAACCACCAGTCTCCTCACCAATTAAGATAGGTCTGTTTGGACATTCGAAAATGTTGACTAGAAAGTCTTCAGCAGCTGAAAAAGTAAACCGCCCAATTAATATCGCTGTTGGGCAAGTAATCCTTTTTAATGTATCTGAAATAAAAATAGTATCAGGTTTCTCAAATCGATATGCTTTATTTAAAAAGTAATCTTTATACTCTTCCTTCCAATTCCCATTTGCTTTCCGCACGCCATCATTTATTCTTGACTCCCAAGCATAATTAAGAAAGTAATTACCTTTAGTTAGGTATTTTTGCAAATGCCAAGCAACATCAGTTGAACCACCTCCATTGCTTCTAAGGTTAATAATTAATCCATTTGCTTTATATAATTCTTTAGCAATTTTATCGAATTCTTTAATAACTATATTTGTATATCCGTAATCTGTCATAATCCTGTAATATTTGCTACCACGAGCCTATCGAAGATTTTATCACCAAAATACCTTCTGTTTAGTTTGTAAACGAACTCATCAAGGTATTGCTGTAGATATTTTCTTTTTATTTTAT
>JANYLA010000063.1 GCA_025361485.1 Bacteroidales bacterium | reverse complement strand
CTCACTAGCGTTTCGTTATAAGTCAAACAATTTCAATTGGTTATAATTTGGTTCTTTGAAATCTTGTAAATCGGATTTGTTAAACAATTGATTAATAGGCTCTTTGTCAAATATGTTAATGCTTAAAATCTGTAATATTTCGTAGATTGATTGTCTTAGTCCCAGTTTTTTCTTTAAAATTAGCACAATCACATAAACTGATATTGCAATCCAAATTTGGGTTTTAACAGCATTTGGGCTTACACCCCAAAATGATTTTATTTTCAGGTGTTGTTTAATCCATTTGAAAAAGAGCTCTATGAACCAACGATGCTTATAAAGCAAGGCTATCTGTAATGCAGGCATCTCAAAGTTATTGGTTATAAATATCAGGGTCTTACCATTTTCTTTATCGAAGAATTTTATTCTTCTAAGTTTTTCGGGATAATCCTTTGACACATAAAATCCCATTAGCTTTATGGTTTGGTCGCACATAATACCTTTTTCCTTGTCTACCCTTGCTGAATACATGCGTTCGAAATTAAACCCCTTTTTTGTGCGGGTAATAAAAAACGCCTGAGCTTTGTGGATGGAAAAAAGGCGGTCAAAATCCAGATAACCTCTATCCATTACGTAAAAACTCTCGGGCTGGAAGGTTATTATATCCAGCACATTTACATCGTGCATTTTGCCGTCAGAAATGTGGATAAATTCCGGAATTGAGGTTTTGGCATCAATCATTGTGTGCAGCTTAACAGCAGCTTTCTTTTTCCGAAATTTAGCCCAAGGATATAAGGTCAGGCACAAGTCGATTGTGGTGGAATCAATTGCAAAAACATTGTTTTTAATATCAACCTCAAGTTGGTTATCACCTGCATAAAGTGCTTTAGCCTGGGTTATAAGCAACAAAGCAAAATCTTGATAAATACGCCAATCTCGGTTTTCATTCGCTTTGCTGAGAGTAGATTTGCTAATGGCGCATCCAATGCCAAGATGGTAAAGCTTTTTTGGGTTAGCGCCAATACAAAGAATGGTATCTGAGAGGCTTTCCCGATGGGTTAGCTGACCAAAAGCCATGCATAAGAACTGTTTCCAACAACTGAAATGCTTTGTCTTGTAATCTCCATCATATTTTTCAACACAGGATAAAAAATCATTGTGCGATACAAATTCAAAAATTTGAGCAAACACATATTTTCCTTGGTTCATAAAATAGTCTTGTTTTACAACAAAACTATTTTTTCAAATCATTTGAACTCTAAAAATCGTTACAAGTCCGATATACAAAGGTTTTCAAAGAACGTAATTTTTAAACATCAAAACAGTAGTGGTTTGTTATGATGGTTCAGCTTGTTGTCATTCCAATGATAGTTTCTAGATTTATGCTCTATAAACCACTTTTTAAATATATCGAACCAATAAGGGGTAAGGTAGTTGATTGGGGGTTTGCAGTACTAATATTTGTAGCCGTTGGCATTAATCGCCACGTTTTTTTTGCTAATCCCGTTCTGCTTCTTAAAATCTCATTGGTCTTAGGAATAGCAACATTTGGATTAGGGTTAACTTATGATGCCCTCGCAAAATATTTTAAGGTTGATAGTTCATTGCGTATTACACAAAACATGCTAATTGCCATAAAAAGCTCAGGTTTTTCAGTGTTTACAGCTTTAGCGCTATTTGGAAAAGAAGCAGCCATTCCTTCAGCGGTTATGGCGGTTATGGTTTTACTATACTTAATTTTTTTATCTTTAAGGTCACATAAAAGCATTGTGTAGTGAAGTTCACTTTTTTAGGAACAGGGACATCTCAAGGTGTACCAGTAATCGCCTGCCCATGTAGGGTTTGCCAATCGACTGATGTTAGGGACAAACGTCTTAGAACTTCGGCTCTTATTGAACATGAGGGGACAGTTGTTGCTATTGATGCAGGCCCTGATTTTAGACAGCAGATGCTTGCTGCAAACGTGAAAAAACTTGATGCAATCCTTTTAACTCATGAGCATCGCGATCATATTGCAGGGCTAGATGATGTTAGAGCATTCAATTGGGTGCAGCAAAAACCAATGGATATATGGGCGGAACAAAGAGTTCAAGATTCTCTAAGAAAGGAGTTTGCCTACGTTTTTGCCGATACAAAATACCCTGGAGTTCCCGAAATTATTATGAATACTATCGATGGTCATCCTTTTGAAATTAATGGTTTAAAGATAATCCCAATCAGAAGTTACCATCATAAGCTTCCTATATATGGTTTCAGGATTGGCGACTTAACCTATATCACTGATGCCAATTTTATTCCAGAGGAAGAAAAAGAGAAGATTGTTGGGTCAAAGTATTTGGTTATTAATGCTTTGAGACGTCAGAAGCATATGTCACACTTCAGCCTTCCAGAAGCTATAAAGTTGATTACAGACTTTAGCCCTCGAAAAGGCTATTTAACTCATGTTAGCCACCAAATTGGTTTATACACCGAATTAGTAAAAGAACTCCCAGATAACATATGCATAGCTTTTGATGGCTTATCCTTTGATTTGGAGACTAATCGTTAAGATTTCCTGTTTTTAAGAAGAATAAAAAACTAATACTTGCTAACACAGTAAACACTAAACCAGCAATGGTTAGAGCCGCACTTAGGCTTAAGGCATCTATTGCCCATCCATAAAATGGAGCAAGTATTGCAAATAATATTCTAATAATAAAGTTACGAACGGATAGTATGGTAGCACGCATATTGGATGGCGTAATTCTATTGATATTGTCTTTAAGGATTGGTGTTGCTATACCTCGAGCTAAATTGAACATCAAAATAAATAGTAGGCCCCATAGGCTTGTAATCCAACCACTAACTATAAAGCCTAACGCTAGAACTATTGTAAAGGCTGAAGTAGTTGTTAATCTACCAAGTTTGAGCTCAAGCTTGTAGGCATAAAAAGCGCTTATACCTACCGAAAGATTGAGTACTGTCCAAGTAATTCCAAACAATCCAGTGGGTAGGTTGGCTCTTATTAACCAGGGTTGAACGAACCAAGCCATGGTTAATGTAGATGCTCCCACGACTGAGGAGTAGACTATATTCCAACGCAATCGATGATTCTTGATTAGCGAATACTTAACAACTTCCGTTATATCTTTCCATCCCAAACCTAATGTTACTTTGCTTATGGTTGGTTCTATTAGGGTCAATGCTGCAGGAATTCCTATGAATGCTACAGCCGTTTGAAAATAGTAAGGGTATCGTAAGCTCAATCCTGCAAGTAATCCGCCAAGAATCCCTGCTATAGCTTCTGCAAAATTCCCCGCTGAGGTCATTCTACCTTCGTGCTTTAAATAGTCGTTTTCTCTTTTACTGTCGATAAGAGAATCGTAAAGAATGGCTGAATCAGCACCCGAAATCATGCTTTGTCCAAATCCTAGAATTATCTCGGCAAAGACAAATCCTATAAAACCAAATGAAAAAGAATAGATTAGAAAACCTAAAAATCCTAAAATTGCACCGGCAACTATTGTATTTTTTCGTCCTAAAGCATCAGCGAAATAGCCCGAAGGAATCTCTAAAGCAACAATTGATATGGAATAGATTGCTTGAAGTATAAACACTTGACTCATATCGAGCCCATTGTCCTTATAGAATAGTACAACAATGGGCATGGTTAGCATAAACCAATGCGATACCTTTAATATATATAGCCTAAAAAGGTTATGTTGATAGCCGTTCTTCATCGGATGCAAAAATAGATAATACTCAGATATTTTTTTAGCCCAAATAAAGAGATGACTTATATTATTCGATAAAGTGATTTCAATTTAATCTTAGCTGTTGAAATCAACAACTTTTTTCATATATTGAAATTCTCGATCGAAATCAAATTATCTATATGTTAAGCTGATAATCAGTATGAAACAAAAACGATTTATCCCCGTCGCTTATAAATTATATTTTCTTGTTACTATTATTCTTTTGAGTGTCTTACTCATTACTGGATGGATTAGTTATTCTCGAATATCCAAATTTGGATATAAGTTCAACGGGGATCATACAAAAACAGTGGTTGTTTTTGCTTTGAATTCGGTTAATGGTGATTCGTTGGAAAGAATTATTCATGAGAAAAATGATAAATCGGTTTATGCTAATTACCTAAGAAATGAATTGAAACGCATTCGTGACCTAGCTAATATGAAGTACCTATATACTTTTCATTTTGAAGGAGCTAAATCCATATATGACATTGAGGGAGGCGATCCAAATTCGAAGGATTATTCGGCCATGGGCTCTGAAGCAAATTGGAATGAAGAGGACTTAATAAACATTAATGGTTGCATAAATAGCAAATTAATTACTTCTTCTAAAATATCTTCTAACGAAACGTATGGTTGGATGGTATCGAGCTATGCACCTATTATTAACTCTAAGGGAAAGGTTATAGCTGTTCTTGGATGTGATTTTGATGCTGAAACGCTTGTGAATGAAATTCGGAATTACCGAATAATAATCATCTTGAGTGGTATTGTACTACTCTTAATTGCTCTGTTTGCGATTTATTTGACTATGAATAAATCATTGAAAATTATATCAAAGATTACTTCAATTTCGGGGCAGGTTGCTCAGGGATTTTTAAATAAAAAGGTTGATGTCAGCACAAACGATGAGTTTGGTTTGATGTCTGAGTCTGTAAATCAGATGATTAATCATCTAAGCGATATTGTCTCAAATATTGATAAGGAATCGTCAAACTTTGTTCAAGAGAGTGGCGATGTTCGAAAACTCTCACGGGATCTTGCTGAGGTTGCTAATAATCAAGCAACTTTAACGGAAGAAGTTTCAACATCAATTGTACAGATTGTATCAAATATTGAAGAGAATACCTCTAATGCCAGAAAAGCAGAGTCAATAAATATAAAGGTAAATCATACATTACAAGAAGTTGTTCAAAGTTCATCGAAGAGTATTGTTAGCATTCAGCTCATTGCTGAAAAAATCTATGAGATTGAGCAAATATCACGTCAAACCAATATACTTGCCCTGAATGCTGCCATTGAAGCAGCAAGGGCAGGTGAATCGGGTAAAGGATTTGCAGTTGTGGCCGGCGAAGTGCGTAAACTCGCCGAACGGAGTAGCAAGGCAGCCAATGAGATAAGTGGCTTTTCGTTGCAGAGCGTAAATATAACAAAGGTTGCACAGAAGAGGATTGAAGAGTTAGTTCCTGAAATTGAGCAAACCTTGAGTATGGTTAAACAAATTGTAATCCTAGGGATGGAACAGCAGGAGGGAACCCGACAAGTTAGCAATGCAATTAGTATGCTAAATAATATAACCCAGCAGAATGCCCAATCATCCGATGAACTTGCCGAGGCATCTGATAAACTAGCCTTGCAGTCGGAAAACTTGAAGGATATAATTTCATTTTTCAAAGTGTAAGTAAGCAGTAAAAAGAATTTATAAGCTCAGCAACTCGCAATTTTATGATCATAAATCAGAAACAATAGATTAAAAGTTAGGAGTAATAATATACTTATATTAATTTATATGATTGATTATTAAGTGTTTGTATGCTTATTTGTGTTAATTGTCAATCTTTTCTAAAATAATTGACTAGTTGAGGATAATGTTAGTAAAACTCATATAAATTTGCAGGTCATTTTTTTAGGTTTTTTTATGGATATAAGTGAAGATCAAAAGTTTTACAAAAAGCTCTCCCTTTCAGGCTTAATTATAACTTTAGGTATTGTTTACGGCGATATTGGAACTTCGCCATTGTATGTAATGAAAGCCATTATTGGAGAGGGTGTAAGGGATAGTTCTTTGATTATTGGTGCAATTTCTTGTATTATTTGGACGCTAACAATTCAAACAACTGTTAAATATGTTTGGATAACTCTAAAAGCGGATAACAAGGGTGAGGGAGGTATTTTAGCGCTTTTTGCACTTTTGCGAAAGAAAAGACGATTTGTGTATATCATTGCAATGATAGGTGCTTCAACGCTACTTGCGGATGGTGTTATTACTCCTTCAATTACAGTGGTCTCGGCAGTGGAGGGTTTGAATATTTTAAATTCTAGTATACCTGTAATCCCTATTGTTCTTGTAATTCTTGCATTTATATTTTTATTCCAACAATTTGGTACTGAACTTATTGGGAAGTCTTTTGGTCCAATTATGGTTTTGTGGTTCTTGACTCTCGCTGTTCTTGGATTTAGCCAGATGATTTTTTATCCAAAAATTCTTTTAGCATTTAACCCCTACTACGCTGTTAAACTTTTAATTGATCATCCTGGAGGGATATTAATTCTTGGTGCTGTTTTCCTTTGTACTACTGGAGCAGAAGCAATGTATTCCGATTTAGGTCATTGTGGAGTTAAGAATATTAGAATAAGCTGGATTTTTGTTAAAGTTTCTCTTATACTGAACTACCTTGGACAGGGTGCATGGGTAATTATGAATAGCGATAAAGCGACGCTGCCAAACCCATTTTTTGCGATAATGCCACAATGGTTTATTATACCGGGTGTTCTTCTTGCTACTGGTGCAGCAGTTATTGCTAGTCAAGCATTAATTTCAGGTTCTTACACTATTGTTAGCGAGGCAATTACACTTAATCTGTGGCCTAAGGTAAGAATAAAGTACCCAAGTCATCATAAGGGACAAATGTATGTTCCAAGTGTAAACTGGTTATTGTTCTTTGCATGTGTATTTGTTGTTGTATTCTTCCAAACATCTTCAAATATGGAAGCTGCATACGGGTTATCGATAACCCTAACCATGATAATGACTACATTACTGATGCTTGGCTATTTGCAACTTAAGAGAGTATCAGTTCCTTTAATAGCCCTTTTTGTAATAACCTATGCTCTAATAGAGGGTACATTTTTATATGCTAATCTTCATAAGTTTAGTAATGGCGGATGGTTTACATTGCTTCTTGCAGGATTAATCTTTTTTATAATGTTTATTTGGAATCGGGGACGATTAACTAAAAAGCAGTTCACTCAATTCTACCCAATCTCTGATTTTACTGATTTGTTCAAGGATATTCAAAAGGATAATACGCTTCCGCGTTATGCTACCAACTTGGTTTACATTACTCGTGCGGAGCAAGCAACAGATGTTGAGCGTAAGATTATCTACTCAATCTTTAACAAACAACCTAAAAGGGCTGAAAGGTATTGGTTTTTGCATATAAATATTACGGATGAGCCTTATACAAAAGAATATCGAGTTCGTCAGATAATTCCTGATGTTCTGTACCGCATCGATTTTAATATTGGTTTTAAAGTGAACCCTAGGATTAATAGATTCTTCAACCATGTCATCTCTGATTTAGTGAAGAGTGGTGAAGTTGATATTACTAGCAAATACTACTCATTATCAAAACATAATGTACCGAGCGATTTTAGGTTTATCATAATTGACCGTGTTTTAACCGTGGATACAGAGTTAACTGCTACAGAGCGGTTTGTTATGAACGCCTATGATGTGGTTAAGCGGTTTTCCATGAGTAGTGTTAATGCCTATGGTCTCGATACTTCCAACGTAATGATTGAGCAAGTGCCACTGGGTATTGTTCCTTTAACGGAGAATGGCTTTAAGCGATTATAACAGGTTAAAATCGAATATTATAAAAGGGATGACTTAATTGTTATCCCTTTTTTGTTTCTCGTTTTTATTGTAAAGGCTTGTTTGTGAGTGTATTTAAAAAAATGATGAAGCCTTGTAACGAAATACTACCAATTAGCGTCTTGTAGTGTATATAATATATTATACTAATTATGATAAAAAATATTATAAAACACAGTCTGCGCGCCTTGAATCGCCAAAAAGGATACGTGCTTATAAATATTATTGGGTTATCGATAGGTATTGCCTGTAGCTTGATAATTGCTCTTTACATTGCTCATGAGCTTAGCTACGATCAGTTTAATGAGAAAAAGGATAGAATATTTCAATTAGTTCTTAATGGTAAAATTGGTGGTCAGGAGATGAGTACAAATAGCACTTGTGCCCCAATTGGCCCAACCATGCTAAAAGAATTTCCTGAGGTTGAGGATATTGTTAGAACAAATATTGGAGGCGAAACCATTGTAAAAAACAATGAACAAAGTTTTACCGAAAACGCTTTTATTGAGGCCGATTCATCGTTTTTCAATATTTTCACTATCGCTCTAATTAGCGGCGATAAGAGAACGGCGTTGAATGCCCCACATAAACTGGTGCTTTCAAAAACAACTGCAAATAAGATTTTTGGAAACGAGAATCCAATCGGTAAACCATTAAAGGTTGGAAACGATTCGGTTATGTATACTGTTACTGGTGTTATGGAGGATTTTCCAAAAACTTCGCATTTTGATGCGAACATGATAGGCTCGTTTGTAACCAACAAAAGGGCAAATAACCCCCAATGGACATCAAATAGTTTTGGAACCTATGTATTACTAAAGCCCAATTCTGACCACAAACAGGTTGATACAAAGATTATTGGACTAATTAAAAAGTATGTTGGTGCTGAAATTCAGAAATACTTAGGGATTACCCTCGAAGATTTCTTCTCGAAAGGGAATCTTTATAGAATGTACTTACAGCCTTTAACTGCTATACATTTGAATCCAGAGGTTGGACAAGAGGTCAAATCACCGAGCGATCCCAAGTATTTGATGATTTTTGGAAGTATTGCATTACTTATTATCATTATTGCTGCAATAAATTTCATGAATCTTTCCACTGCTCAAGCCTCAAAAAGAGCAAAAGAGGTTGGGATTAAAAAGGTTAGCGGTTCATCCCGTGGGATGTTGGTTTGGCAGTTTATCTCCGAGTCAATTATCCTAACTATTATATCGTTATTTGTTGCAGTTGTTATTATCAAACTATCATTGCCACAATTCAATACATTGCTTCATGCTAACCTTGAACTCAACTTTTTTGACAGCTGGGTGATAATTCCTTCATTAATACTTCTCTCCGTCTTTGTCGGTTTACTTGCAGGAAGTTATCCCGCCTTTTACTTATCGTCGTTTAGTCCGTATGCAGTACTAAAGGGAACTTTGAAGAATAGCATGAAAAATGGGAGACTTCGAAGTGTTTTAGTTGTATTGCAGTTTACAATTTCGATTATTCTTATTATTGGCTCAATCATTATGTTTCACCAGATAAACTATATGGTGAAAAAAGACTTGGGTTTTAACAAAGAGCAGCTAATTGTAATCAAACGTGCAGAAGTATTAGATAAACGTTTAAAAGCATTCAAAGAGGCCATTGCTCGAATACCTGGAGTTGTTAAAATTGCTGCATCAACAGCTGTTCCAGGTCATAATAATAACCAGAATGGTTATATGATGGAAGGTAGAGGAGGAGAGACTTATCTGCTTCAAACGGCTTGGGTCGACTATGATTTTTTCGAAACTTATGGAATGAAGATAAATTTAGGAAGAAATTTCGATGAAACTCATACAACCGATAAGGACGTTTGTTTAGTGAATGATAGGGCAATTAAGCAGTTTAACATTATCTCGCCACTTGTAACAAGGTTTATAAATCCAAGCGAAGATCCTAGCAAACCCGAATATTTGCCAATTATTGGTGTTATAACCGATTTTCACTTTGAATCTTTACGAACCGAGATAAGTCCTTATATTTTCAGGTTCAAAAAAGAGGATAATAACTGGGGCTATATTAGTATCAGATTGTCATCAGCTGCATTTGGAAATACAATAAAAGAAGTTGAGAAAACATGGAGAGAGTTTACTGCTAATGATCCGATGCAGTATTTTTTCATGGATAAAGATTTCGAGCGTCTGTATACTGAGGAAAAGCAAAGTGCCAACCTTTCAATACTGTTTACCGCTCTTGCTATTCTTATCGCTTCTTTGGGATTGTTTGGGCTTACTTCATTTACGATTGAACAGCGTACAAAGGAGATGGGGGTTAGGAAAGCGATGGGGGCAACCGTCTCAAGTCTTTTCGTTTTGATATCAAGAGAGATTGTTATACTTGTTTGTATATCAACGCTAATTGCTTGGCCAATCGTTTACTTCGTTTCAAAAAATTGGCTGCAGAACTACCATTATCGGATTAATCTTCCAGTTCTTGATTTTATTTTAGGTTTTATTATTGCAATAACAATTGCAATAATAACAATTAGTTATCGCACAATTAAATCGGCAATGGTTAATCCTTCGGAGTCGTTAAGATATGAGTAACTAAACCACTATGGATTAAAAATCCATAGTGGTTTAGTTATTTGGAAAAGTAAAAAAAGGAGCCCTGAATAATACAGAACTCCTTTTTCCCTTAAACACTAACCTATCTATTTCTTCTTCACTTCTTTTTTAGTTACAGTGCCAGATTTTGTTGCCTCTTTCTTAATGAATTTACCATCCTTGTCATAAACTAGGATGCTTTCCTCATTTCCTTTTACAACTTTTACTTCATAGGTTACAACACCTTTATTTTCTGCTTTGTATGCATCTTTAACGGTGAAACCTACATGATCTTTTGCAATATTCTCTGTAATGGCTTTATTTAAATCACCAACCTTTATTTCGGTGCGGTTTTGAGCATTTACAAAAAGAACAGCAAAAGCGAATACTGCAACTAACATTAACTTTTTCATAATTCTATTTTTTTTAATTGGTTTATGATGCAAACCTATAGGTCAATTCTGTAGATATTTTGAAGATTTACAGTGTTTAACATTTGTTAACGCAGTTTGAAAAAGTTTAATGTAGATATTTAGAAAGAGGCCAAATGGGAGGGTAAACGAAAAGTTAGAATTTGATTAAATACCGATGTTGAATTAAAAATCTATTATTATGGTATGGATGCTATTTGAATATTCATAGTTTATCGATTGCCCATAGTAATTAACTATCTTTTTTACGATTGACAAGCCTAGACCGACTGATTCGGGATTAGAACCTCTTTTAGTAAATCTATTAAACAGTTGATTTGGGTTGATGTTTAATGAATTACCGATATTTGAGATGGTTAGAGTGTTTTTTAATGTTGAGATTTTAATGTAACCGTTTTCAATATTGTGCCTAACCGAATTACTTATAAGGTTGGATACAAGGATACCAGCAAGTACTGGATTCATTCTTAAATGAATAGCAGATTGAAAATCGGTAACAACCGATATTTTTTTTAGCTGAATAATCTCTTCATACTCACAAAGAAAATTTTGAATGATTTGGTCAATACATATTACCTCTGAAGATTCAAATTGCTGATTGTCAATTTTGGAAATTAATAGCAAACCTTGATTTAGTTTAGATAATCGCGATACTGCATCATTAATTGATTCAAGAAGTATTGTCTGATCTGAATTGAGATTTTCATATTGAAGGAAAAGCTCGAGTTTTGATCTAATTATCGATAAAGGAGTTTGCACTTCGTGTGATGCGTTCTCGTTGAACTCTTTGAGGTTGATATAATCGCTTCTAATTTTTTCCGACATGCTCTCAAGAACCTGATTGAGCTTGTTAAATTCTTTTATGTCTGACTTATAGAATATTGGCGACGAATCTGAATTTATTTCAAACTTGTCAATTATCTCTAAAGATTTATAGAATGGAATCCATAACTTTCTGGATATCCAGTAGTTTACAATAACAAATATTAGAATTAAGAAAATAAATAGAATTAGAAGTAATATGCTTGTGTTCTCTAAAAGCTCTTTCTTTTCGCTTAACGGCTGAGATATGCTAATGGAATACCCTTTTTTATGTTCGGTTGTACTTAAAAAATAAAGCTTTCTATAAGGTAAATCATCTTCATCATTATCTGTATTTATAATGGTATCCTTTATAATCTGCTTTTGCTTAAAGGTGCGATCGTAAACCTTCACTTCAATCAGATGACCAAACGCTGCATTAAAATCAGGTATTGTATCGGTATGTTCGATTTGTTCCTGAATAATATTCTTTTCAGTAACTAAACTTGCATCAATTTGCTTATAAACTATTGAACGTATGCTATAGTAAAAGATAAAACCGCTAGCAACAAAAGCGAGTATGGTGAAGTAAACTATATATATAGATGTTTTTGTTAGTAGTTTCATTGATCTGTAAACTTATAACCTAATCCGTAAACTGTCTTAATGTAATCGTTATCACTGCTTTCGATAATTTTTTTACGCAGATTTTTGATGTGAGTATATACAAACTCAAGTGAATCTGCCATAACAACATTATCACCCCACAGATGCTCGACGATTGAAAGTTTAGTTAATACTCTATTCTTATTACTAATAAAAAAGAGTAATAGTTCATACTCCTTACGAGTTAGATTTAATACGGAATCATTTACGTATACCTGTTTTGCCTCAGTATTTATCTTGATTTCGTTGAAGTGTATTTCGATATTTCCTGCTAAGTTTCTTCTTCTGTAGATTGATTTTATCCTTGCATTTAGCTCCGATAGGTGAAAAGGTTTTGTTAGATAATCATCAGCGCCAATCTCCAGTCCATTTATCTTATCGCTTATCGAATCTTTTGCGGTTAGGATAAGAATACCATCCTTTGATTTGTTGGACTTAAGAACTTTTATTAGTTCAAGCCCATTTCCATCGGGTAAACCAATATCGAGAATTATGCAATCGTAGGTGTTGTCAGAAATTTTACTCTCCGCTTGATTGAAGTTTAAAGCGATTTCACATAGATACCCCTCCTGTTTAAGGTAATTTGAAATCGATTCTACCAATGGTTTTTCATCTTCAACAATAAGTACTTTCATAGCATTACGTGTATTGAACGAAATTACTACGTTTATAGATATTGCTGACTGTTTTTATGTTAAAAAGGATTAAAAGAAAAAACGCATCTGCTTGATGCGTTTTGGTTTATTGAGATTTTAAAATGTTTACTTTTTCTTTTCAGGAACCAAAAGTTTTTCCCCTGTCTCTTCGATTACTGATTTCTTCCATGAATCGGGATAGCCAGGTTGTGATGGTGATACAGGATAACCCCAATCGTTTTGAATAAACTTGCCGTCCTTTTCTTTCTTGATGTTTCCATCAATATACTTTACAAGTAACCAATTACTAAGCTCCTGCCATCGTTGAACGGTTGAGTTTGCCATATTTACAGAATAATCTGTTAAAAATTCATTTGCCGCTTTTGGATTTGTTTCCCAGAGTTTGAGTGCTGCCATATCAATGGCAGGGGTGTACGTTGCAAATTTTGTCTCCAATTCACTTTGCACCTTTTTAATATCCTGAATAATTAAATCGTAGCGCAGGTAGGCGAAGTTGGCAACTCGATTGAATACCCAGAATGCCGAGGATGGTGAATAGGTTAGCATATCGCCGTTACCTTCAGCTAGGGTTTCGGGTACACGGTTAATTGCACAGTAAATTGGCATGTAAACGGTTGATGCAGCATCATCAACACCAAACCAGAAAATCCCTCCTATTGGGTTTGGCAACCAACTGCGCATTTGAGCTATAAAGGAAAAACCTGTTTGCTGTGTTGCAGTTGTTCTTTCATTCAAGTATTCTTTACCATCATACTTCCATGTCAATGGTCTCCAACGGTATGGAGCATGATTTGGACCAGCACCTAAATCTTTACTCATATCGAGTTCTGTACCTTCCAGATGATCACGCTTGTAACTTTGTAAATCCTGAGGGGTTAACTTTTTGTCAGGCTTAATGTAAAGTGGCATACGCTTGGATAAATCTTTACCCGTTGCATAATCCCAATACTGCTTCATATCAGCATTTACATGGTTAAAGAATGCCCAAACGCGCATCTCGCTGAATCGAGCTGCATCAAATGTTAGTGGCGCATATGTGTCGCTAAAGCTAAAGTTCTCATCTTTTCCTTCGTAATATTTCTTATCTCTAGCATATGAGATTACATCGTAAGAGTAAATAACTTCAACTTCAGGGTTGTTTATCAGCGATAGATTCTTGCTGCTTATCGAGGTTTTCCCATTCTCCAAAGGAAAAGTTGTGATCCTTGCCTGATTTGCGTGTGATGAAACATAACCATCAGGAATTCGAACTGCAACCCAAAGAGCACCTTTATTGGCATTGTATGATTTTTTGGCTTTTTTATCAATTTTCATGTTGGTTCGTTTGGCTACCATTTCAAAAATCCAAACTTCGTTCGGATCGCCAATTGAAAAGGATTCGCCAGAACTAGCATATCCGAACTGTTCAACCAGTTCAGCCATTACCTTAATTGCTTCACGAGCGGTTTTTGAGCGTTGTAAAGCAAGAAACATTAAACTTCCATAGTCAACAATTGCAGTTGAATCTAGCAATTCCGATCGTCCACCAAAAGTTGTTTCTCCAATGGCAACTTGATATTCGTTCATAAAACCAATTACCTGATAGGTTTCAGCAGGCTGAGGAATTTGCCCAAGGGGTTTATGTGTGCCTCTATCGTAAAGTGTAATCATTGAGCCAGTAGGCCAAGTTCCTCGTGGCCTAAAATAGAGTTCTCCGTACCGAATATGAGAATCGGCAGCGTAGGATATCATTGTAGAACCATCGGTAGATGCACCTTTGGTTACTAAGTAGTTAGTGCAAGCACTTGAATTAATTGAAATTGCGAAGAATGATAATATTAGGAGTGATGCTGATAATTTTTTCATGCTAAAATATTTTTGCGTGGTCGTAAAAATAGCAAGAATTAGTTTATGGCTTTCAAAATTGCGATAAAAGAGTGTTTTTATTTGGAGTATTCAAAATCAATGACCAAAATCTCAGGTCTATTGCCAAGACGCATCGGTGGTCCCCATGTTCCATAACCATTTGAAACAATAAAATGCGTATCGCCAATTTTTTTATAGCCGCTGCTCAACTCAAAAATGGCATTTGTAATATAGTTGAATGGCCATAGCTGCCCATGATGTGTATGCCCCGATATTTGCAGATCGATTCCATTATCGGCCGATTCATTCAACTTAAATGGTTGGTGATCGAGTAAAATTATTGGTTTACTTTTATTTATCGATGACACCAATTCATTGATGCTCTTCCGTTGTTTCCCTCTCGAATAGTTCGATTGGCGATCATCTCGCCCGACCAAATAGAATGAGTTATCGATTAGTAGAGTACAATCCCTTAAAACAATTACTCCATGATCATTCAAATACTTTATTTTTTGTTCAACATCGCCAAAATATTCATGGTTGCCAGTAATTGCGTAAATGCCTAATGGGGATTTAATTTGCTCAAAGTATTTGCCTAAACCATTATTAACGACCGATGCAATATCTTCGTCAAATACATCACCAGCAAGCAATACAATGTCAGGATTCTGGGTGTTTATTTTTTCAACCAATGCATTCAGCCTATTATTTGAAATTAATGTTCCGAGGTGTATATCCGATACGGCAACCATGCGGACTTTTTTATTGTTCCCAAAATGTTTTGTAGTTGATATGATAAAGTGATTAATACGTGGGATTCGAGCATTGATAATTGCGACTGTTAAAATTAGCGCAGTTGCTGAATAAACTATTTTTATAATTGTAAGTCTATAAGCAGGGTTGAGTTTAAAGTCTAGAAAACTAATAAATGGTATATAATTGTTAAAAGTCCTAATAATATCAATGAGTAGGAATATTAGAATAAGGTAAAGCATGGCTCCAAGCCAATAGGAACCAATTTTAACAAAAAATATAGATAGATCTGATTTTATTAGCCGTTCAAGAATTCTACCCATTGGATATGAGAGAACTAATATCCAAAAGATTATATTTGACCCGATTATTTTAAAATTAGAACCTGTAAAAAGGGGCGAAGTTCTAATAAAAATATACCAATTTGCTAGTGTGTAAATAGTTAGAACAATAGTAAGAAAGATAATAATACTTGACACTTTCATAATAATGAATTAATAATTTAATGTAAGGATAACGATTTCTTGTAAGACGGAAAAGATATTTTTAACCGATTTGCTCTATTTTATTTGCTCACAACTAAAACAATGGCTTTTATTTTTTGTTCTCATGCGTTTTAAGATATTGCTTTCACTTTTTGTCACTTCAGTTTTTCTATTAACGATAAATGTTAATGGTTATTCATCTCACCCCCAAAAAAGGAGTTTAGGAACAAAGTCCGATTCAATATATATTCGATCCACATTATTGGACATTAACTTACTCAAAAAACATAAAAAGTGGCATAAGGTTATTGAGTTATCAAACTCTTTAGAGAAAACGGCAGAAAAGGATAACAATAAGCTGTTAATATCCAAAATACTACAAATAAAAGCAGGTGCTCAACGTTCAATGGGGAATCTTGATGAATCATTATCGAGTCTTCATAAGGCATTACTGCTAGAGGATCAACTTGTTAATTTCGAGAGCCAAGCAGCATTGCTAAATGATATTAGTTTGCTTTACACCGACTTAGGTTACTACGCGTTGGGTCTTAAATACCTTTATCAAGGTATAAGAATTGCAGAGCAGCATAAGGATTTGTTGGATCTGAGTAAACTTTTGTACTCCACCAGTACAATCTATTTTATACAGAATGATCTTGTAAGCTCAAAGCTATACTTAGATAAGGCTGATAGTCTTATTGATTTTGTAACCAATAAGAACTTAATACCTTATATACATAAAACAAAAGGCTCACTTTTGGTTGAGAATAAGAGATTTGATGAGGCATATAATGAGTATATGATTTCTCAATCGGGTTTTGAAGAAATTCATGATAGTATAGGCATTTCAGGTGTTTACAATAATCTTGGTTATTTGTATCTTAACCAAGGACAATATCTTAAAGCGATTAAATTCCAAAAGCAGTCGTTAAGAATAAGACAAAAGATAGGAGATTTAAGCGCTATTGCTGTTTCATATCAAAGTATAGCTGAAACATACCTGAAAAAGGGCGATATTGATTCTGCATACCTGTTTGCAAATAAGTGCATGTCATCGGCAACAGATTTCAATATGCTTTATTTGCAGGATCTTTCATCAAAGATTATTGCCTCTATTTATGAAAAGCAAAGAGATTTTAACCGAGCTTATTATTGGCTCTCTAAAAGCAATTCAATTCATAGCGCTATTTTCAATGATAATAATACAAAGTCTATTTATCAGCTTGAAAAAAACCTAGAGTTTGAGAAGAAGTTTCAGATGCAAGAGCTTGAAAGCCAAAAAAGAGAGTTGCAATTAAATGAAAAGGCTAAAAGAAGTAGAATCATTGGTCAATTCCTTGGTATTACAGCTTTGCTAGCATTACTTGTGATGATTGTTGCGTTATATAGCTATAACCAAAAACGAAAGCATAATTTTTTGCTTCAAGAGCAAAAAGAGGAGATAATTGTTCAGAATGAGGAGATTATGGCTCAGCGCGAAAATCTATATGATCTGAACGAAGAGCTAACCCAAAAAAATGAGGTTATCTCTGAAAGTCTCGAAGAGAATGAGAGGCAACGTAATTCGTTGGCAAATCTTGCTTGGGAACTCCAGGAGAAAGCTGAGGTTATTGAAAAGCAAATTGATATTCTTACACATCAGAAAAAAGAGATTACCGATTCAATAGTATATGCTGAACGAATTCAGAATGCTATTCTACCTACAGAAGAAATACTTAAAGATATTTTTCCAGAATCTTTTATTTTTTATAAACCAAAAAACATCATTAGCGGGGACTTCTATTGGGTAAGTAATGTTAGAGGATATAAAATATTTGCTTTAGGCGATTGTACTGGACATGGTGTCCCTGGTGGAATAATGAGTATGCTTGGTATCGCTTATCTAAGCGATATTATCAATAAAGATCATATTACCAAAGCGAGTGATGTTCTTGAGGAGATGAGGAGGCAGATTATTGAATCGCTTCATCAGCATAATCGGGATGATGAAGCTGAAAGCTACGATGGAATGGATATGGCGATTTGTGCGCTAAATACAGAAACCTTAGAACTTCAGTTTTCAGGAGCAAATCTTCCAATTTACATATTCAAGAAAGGTAGCCCAAATAACCAAGAACCAATTATTCTTAGGGAGGATCGCATGCCAATTGCCCAGTTTGTAAAAACAGATCCTTTTCATAATTACACCATGCAGGTTGAAAAAGGTGATATGATTTACATGTTTACCGATGGGTACTCTGACCAATTCGGTGAGCATGGTGGTAAAAAGTATAACCTATCTAAATTTAGAGCATTGCTTGCTTCAATTCATCATCTAGATACTGAAGAGCAGCAAAAAATCATTACTTCTACTTTCGATTCTTGGAGAGGGAATCATTTTCAGGTTGATGATGTATTAGTTATGGGTGTGAGAATTTGATGTAACACCAAATCAATCGGTTATCTATTTAAAAACAAACTTCTAATTATTCCTTTATAAAATCAATCGGCTCAAATTTGTCAATAATTTGAGTTGATTACCTATATCGATCTTAAACAATTTAAGTTGTAAGGCTTGTTTGTTCAAGATTGGTTGCTAATAATCGAAAAATCTCTATATTCGATTTTTAAATGATTAAACAATGGCTGTACCTTTACAAAGCGTAACGATTAACCCTCAGATTGAAGAGAGTTGGAAGATTATTCTTAAAGATGAATTTCAGAAAGATTACTTTCTTAAGCTTAAAGAGTTTTTGATTGAGGAGAAGAAACATCAGATAGTTTTTCCTCCAAGTTCAATGATTTTTAATGCATTTAACTTCACACCATTTGATAAAGTTAAAGTAGTTATTTTAGGACAAGATCCGTATCATGGTCCGGGGCAAGCCCATGGATTATGTTTCTCGGTGCCAAATGGAATACAGAAGCCACCATCGCTTGTTAATATTTTAAAAGAGATACACACTGATTTAGGGTTATCGATACCCAGAGGTGGAAATTTAGAAAAATGGGCTAAGCAGGGCGTCCTATTATTAAATGCTACGCTTACGGTTAGGGCGCATCAAGCAGGTTCGCACCAAAAGAAAGGGTGGGAGCAGTTTACCGATGCTGCTATCGCTGCAATTTCAAAAGAGCAAACAGGTATAGTTTTTTTGCTTTGGGGAGCCTATGCACAGGCTAAGGTCGTTTTAATTGATAGGAGTAAACATCATATCTTAACTTCGCCACATCCATCGCCATTATCTGTAACACGGGGGTTCTATGGGTGTAAACATTTTTCTAAAACGAATGAGTTTCTTCGAATGCAGGGTAAGCCTGAAATAGATTGGGCTTTAGAATAAAAAAAACGGTTTCAATTCCTTGAAACCGTTTTTAGTATCTTACAGATCTATTAATTTGAAACTAATGACCAATAAAAACTATTAGAAGTCTACCCTAAACAGCTTTATTAGTAACTTGATCTGTGTCCGCCACCTCTTTTGTTACCAGCGCCACCGCCTCTATTAAAGCCACCGTCGCCACCGCCTCTGTTGAAGCCGCCACCGCCACCGCTGCCGCCTCTGTTGAAGCCGCCACCGCCGCCACTGCCGCCTCTGTTGAAGCCACCGCCGCCACCGCCTCTGTTGAAGCCGCCTTCGCGTGGTTTTCTTTCTTCAGATTCGTTAACTACAATTGTACGACCTTCGAGTTCAGCACCATTTAGATGTTCAATGGCTTTTTTTGCATCCTCATCGCTTGGCATTTCAATAAAGCCAAAACCTTTGCTTCTTCCGGAAAATTTATCAGTAATAATTCTTACTGAAGTAACTTCACCATACTCTTCAAAGATTGTTTGTAAATCACCTTCTTCAATTTTAAAAGGTAGACTTCCTACAAAAATGTTCATGTTTAATTGAGTAATTAAGTCAATAAATGTAAAATTCAATTATCTACAAAAGTAGGTATTATTTTTATGTAAATACAAGTAAATCAATAAGATTTTAAATTTTAGCGAAAATAAGTCGAATTTAAAATGTAACCAGCAGATAATCAGAATGACTACACGAATAGAATGATCAGTATTATTATTTTGCCATGACTAAAAGGCTACCCGTTATGTAGGCAATAACCCACCATGAATAGGCAATTAGGGTATATCGATGAAGCTTAGCGGGTACTTCAAAATTGAATCCGTAGGTCTTGTAAAATTTCCAAATCAAGATAGTATCGATAAGCATAAGGGTAAGAGCAGAGTAACCTAATGAACCATGAAGTGTGAAAGGAGAATTTGTTGAGCCAACAATCATACAAATAGTGGCTGTAATATCGAGTATTATCCCAATAGTTAGAAATGAAAGAATTGATTTTGTAATATGTCTTTTCTTTCGTTCGCTTAATACAGCAATGGAGTAGGAAATAAGTGCAAGTGTTACAATTAAAGCACCAAACATTAAGATTGTCTTCATAGTTTTTAGGTTTAATTTGTTTTATCTAGAGGTTTAGTTTTGACATTTCAAAGGAAGGATAACCTTTTATACCATAGTGTATATCACCATTAATATTGTTTTTAAAACCTGTAAATCTCAGCTTAAAATAGTTGGCATTTCTATCTTTTATTATATAAACGTAGTGAGATTTAACGATGTACTCACCGTTAATATAACTTTTCCAGTTGTATCCAATAGCATCTTGTTTATCGGAGAAGCTGTATGCGCTTACATTGTCTATATTAACTGCGTTAAAAGGTGTAATAGTATCTTTTGCCACGGTGACCCCTTTATTGATTAATACCCCTCTAACCAAGTAAGGTGTAGGCTTATTGTGGTTAGCATTATCGAAAAGGATTGTCGAATATTTTGTTAGATTTAAATCCCATAGCTCTTTATCTGGTTGTTGAGTGTTAAGGTTTCCTCCACCATTAAACGAAAATTGAACAAAATTCACCGAAGCGTTTTTAGGTATTTGAAATGTGTGTTCGTCGCTATTATCAAGATTTGCAAAGTGAATAAAGTATGTATCATTCTCCAATTTTTCAAATATAATTTTCTTATAACCAAAGGGGTTTCCACTCTCGTCGACACCTCTATCAATAATGTATACCTTTTTAGGAAAAACTGGATTAAGGGCATTGCTAAAATCGGCCCAATTGCCAATTGCTGTTGAATCGAGGTTGCCGCTTGATTTATCATACATCATTGTATCTGCTGAATTTGTTGTTACAGTAGTAAAACTGGTTAACTCGGTATTGCCAGCATACATGAACCTTGAGGTATTAAGAATAATATGATAACCGTTTGTGGTAGACTCAAACCCTAAATCCCAGTCAGCGTAGTTATTATGGGAAATTACCAAAGTATCGAACAGACTAAAATAGGTTTGATCGGTATAAATAGAGTATGGGATTTTAACATCAACGATTGGAACGGGTGTAATAACGTAGCTGTTCTCATCGAAGCAGCTTGAAAGGGTAAGCGTTATTAGTAATATTAGGGAAATTCTCATCTACTTAGAAATATTAAATGAAATGGCGGTAAAATATACTCTTCCATAACCAACGGAACTACCTTCGGCGCTAGAATGAGGAGTATCGGATGTTCTTCCTGTATTCTTGATTAGCTTATTGTTGGTGATGTTTTTTGCGCCAATCGTGACTGTCATTCTATTCTTCAAAAACTTTTTCATTAAAGAAATATCTAGGTTTTGATAGCTGTCCATGTAACCTGTTTTTATCTCTTTATTCTCGCCAATGTTGAATTGCCAATTTTCACCAAAATACTTGTAGTTCGTAATGATTTTTATATTAAACCTTTGAACAAAGATTGAAAAATTAATGTTGGCTTCGGGCGAGAATTTATACTTGTTTATGCTCTCATTTACTTTTGAAAATGAAGCATATGTGCCTGTTTCACCAAATCCAACGCCTAAATCAAAATAGGTGTAGAAATTATATTTAAACGAAATTTTACCACCAATTGTATTGTAGTTACTGATGTTAACATATTTGTAAACTGCTGGTTTTTTAATTGTATCAACTACAGCAAGATCGATTTTGTTATGCATCCGATTGTAGAATATTTCAAATTCAACATTAGAGAAATGAATTTTCTCAGTTTTATCGGTATTGATATTAAACGATAAATCAAAGTTATGTCCCCATTCGGAATCAAGGCTGTCATTGGGTTCGAGATTATGGCTGCTATCGTTGAATTTGATATATAGCTCTTTCAGAGTTGGTGTACGAAAACCCCTAGTGTACGAAGCTCTTAAATTTAAAAACGAAGATACATTCCACTTTAAGTTAATAGATGGTACAAGCGGTACTTGTGAATTAGTGTTTTTGGCAGCTCTTAATCCAGGTTGGAGACTTAGCTTATTGCTAAAATTTAAAACAAGGCTAGTAAATAGAGCATAATCACCAATGGCTTGTTTTTCGTCCTGAATTTTAGAACCAATTACTGTTTCATAGTTTAAGTCAGCACCTGATAAAAAATTTAGCTTTTTATCAGGATTTTGATTCCCAAATATTACTCTATATGTAAACGCTCTAAAAATGGTTGTGTCACGAGAGTCATTGTCATTTATTTGGACTGAAGTATTAGCAATAAAATCTTTATAATATGACAACTTTTCTCTATTGAAAAATGAGTACGAACCTAACATGTTAATGTATAGATTGCTATCTATTTTATGATTATACTCAAGCCTATTGGTTAACCTTAACGTTCTATACCAACTATCAGTAGCTTTTACGAATGAAGGTGACAGCTGATCCCCTTTATCAAGCAATCGTTCGTGCATTAACGAAACCTGATATTTAATCTTTGACTTTTCGGTATTACGTGCGTAGTATGAGTCTATATTGTACTGTTCTTTAGGCTTCCATTGTTGCGATCGGTTTGTGTCTTTATCCAGAGAAACGCCATTAAAATAGTTGTATCCACTAGCAACAGAGAAACTATTTTTTTCCTTATTAAATGAAGTGCTTGCAT
The DNA here is from genome assembly GCA_025361485.1 of Bacteroidales bacterium. Taxonomy (GTDB): domain Bacteria; phylum Bacteroidota; class Bacteroidia; order Bacteroidales; family Tenuifilaceae; genus UBA8529. The sequence goes on along the minus strand of JANYLA010000063.1, from coordinate 4,652 downwards.
TTATATTGATTTTGCCGATGCTCTCTGAGTAAGAGTTAAATGTTGAATTGTAGGTGGAATGCAAATTTTCTTTAGTTATAATATTTATAGCACCGGCTAAAGCATTGCTACCATATACTACCGACATTGGACCTTCAACTACCTCAATATGATCTACATTATAAAGATTTAGTTGGCTTAAATCTACATTGCCGCCCATTCTCCCGATGACAGGAACTCCGTCGATTAGTATTTTAACATTATTGCCACTTAGACCTTTTAACTTTAAACCGCTTCCAAGATTTGGATCATTTGTAACTTGAATATTCACTTCATCTTTTAAAATGTCAGAAAGGTTTGTTGCTGCTTTCTGTTCAATTAATCTATTATCAAGTACCTTAACATTGTAAATAGATTGATCTGCCTTAATTGGTTTAAAACTGCCCGTTACTATAACCTGATCGAGATCAAAAATATGAGGAAGCAACTCGAGTGTATAATCTTTGTTTGGTTTAACTGTATCTATCAATGTTTGATATCCCATAAAGGTAATAGCAACAATGGATTTTGATTTACAAGTATTAATGACTATACCATCCTTATCAGAAACATGATAGAGTTTGTTACTCGTTCCAATCTCTTCAAAACAAACATGAGCAAAGGGAATTGTCTCTTTACTCTTTGAGTCGATTACAATAATTTTTCCTGTTTGTCCTTTGAGGTTTAATAAGGCAAATAAGATAAGAAGGATTGCTAAGATATTGCTTTTCAAAACTATTGATTGGTTTTAGGTTGCAGTTTTTATATAAATAGCAGAAACCAGTTTTGGTTTCTGCTATTTTAAAATTTCTTAATTTTTTTTATAACTGCTTTATGTTGAAAGAAAAATTACCTGTGCTTGAACCACCAAAGGTGAGAAATTGAATTTGATAAATTCTTCCTGCTTTGTCTTTAACTATGTAGTACTTATTGGTTGGAACCGTCCAAGTGCCAGCAAAGGTCTTCCATTTCCAGCCTATAGTATTGATATTGGCTGAGAATTGATCATCGGTGTATGAAATATTTGCAGGATCTACAATAGTAAAATCAATTGCCTTAACGCCAAGGTCATTAGTTGAACCTGGTGCTCCACCTTTAGCGATGTAGTTTTGAAGTACTCCAGTAACCATATAAGGGGTTATGCCATCAAGATCTTCCCAACGAGTAAAAAGTAAATCCCAAGTCTTTGTATCAGGCTCACGATCCAGCCTTGTGTTTGATTGAAGTGAATAGTATACAAAGTTTGCATTTGAGTTTGAAACATCCATGTTGCTTACAGGGTGTTCATTGCTACCATCTAAATCAGCAAAGCGGAAAGAGTATTTCTGTAGCGAAGAGTATTTAGTTTCAATCCAAACCTTTTTGCAGCTGCCATTCGTAAATTTGATAATATATAGCTTTTCGCCTTCGGCGTTAACAATATTATGGCTTACCGAATTGTAAATTCCCCAACCATAATTTGGATGTCCTGTTGCATCTGCATTAAAAGCTCCAGTTTCCCAACTTGTATCGGAATTACGAAGCGATAACCAACCATGAAATCCGGTTGTATCAGTTGTACTAGCCCAAGTCCAAGCGTTTGGAAATGCTTTTAGAGTAATGCCATTACTTTCATTTATGATAATTGATGAGCTCATAGAATAAACGCTAAAAGCAATGTCCCAAGTTGCTCTTGGTACCGTTGAAACAACTCCGTTTTTCAAACTGTAGTAAATATCATTTGTATAGGAGGCACCAAGAGAAAGAGCTTCATCTCTATTTACCTTTGAAATAGTTTCTTCATCCTTCTTACAGGATGTAAACGCTAATGCAGTTATTAGTAATGATGCAAATAATAAGTTTGTCTTCATTTTGTTTAGAATTAGTTTTTTTTTAATCGGTTCAAAAGTACCTTGCGTCAAAATAGTGCAGGAAACTTAACAGTTGATATATATCATTTGTTTCGTTGATTAAAGCATTTTAACAAACATAGCATATTTATTTTAACACTCTAATTTTTGATAAAAGACCAGTATAGAATAAATCTGTGTTTGGAATTAGAGCATAGGGAGTTTCAATAATCGGATTATCTTTGCGCCTCGAAATATAAAAAACGATATGATTTCAGTTGATGGGTTAACGCTAGAGTTTGGGGGAACAACTCTTTTTAAAGATATTTCATTTTCGATTAACGACAAGGATAGGATTGCGTTGATGGGTAAGAATGGTGCAGGGAAATCCACTCTTCTTAAAATTATTGCAGGTGAACGCAATGCAAGCCGAGGTAGAGTTTCGGTGCCGAAGGAGGCTGTAGTCGCATATCTTCCTCAGCACCTGATTACCGAAAATACACGTACAGTTTTTGAAGAAGCTTCTATGGCCTTTGCCAGTATTTTTGCAATGAAGCATGAAATTGAGAATCTAAATAATCAACTATCTACCCGAACCGATTACGAATCGGAGAGCTACTACAAGCTAATTGAGCAGGTTTCGGCATTAAGCGAGAAGTATTATACAATTGAAGATATTAATTTTGATGCTGAGGTAGAAAAAATATTACTCGGTTTAGGTTTTCTTCGTGAAGATTTTACCCGCTCAACCAGCGAGTTCAGTGGAGGATGGCGCATGCGTATTGAGTTGGCAAAAATATTGCTTCAAAAACCTGACCTGATTCTTCTCGATGAGCCAACCAACCACATGGATATTGAATCGGTTCAATGGCTAGAGGATTTTTTAATCAACAGCGCAAAGGCAGTTATCGTGATCTCACACGATAGGGCTTTTATCGATAATATAACCTCCCGAACCATCGAAATGACGATGGGGAGAATCTATGACTATAAGGTAAACTACTCAAGTTACCTCGAGTTACGAAAGGAGAGGAGAGAGCAGCAGCAAAAGCATTATGATGAGCAGCAAAAGATGATTGCTGATAACATGGATTTTATCGAAAGGTTTAGAGGAACATACTCTAAAACGAACCAAGTTCAATCGAGAGTAAAGATGCTTGAGAAACTTGAGATTCTTGAGGTTGATGAAGAGGATAACTCTGCACTGCGCTTAAAATTTCCACCATCTCCACGTTCAGGTAGTTGGCCGGTAATAGCTGAAGGGCTTTCAAAGAGTTATGGTGATCATAATGTATTCTCTAATGCTTCGTTTTCAATTGAACGTGGAGAAAGGGTTGCATTTGTTGGTAAGAACGGAGAGGGTAAATCAACGATGGTTAAAGCCATCATGGGCGAAATAGATTTTGAGGGCAGATTAGCGCTTGGCCATAATGTGCAGATTGGATATTTTGCACAGAATCAGGCTTCGCTTTTGGATGAGGAGCTAACCGTTTTTCAAACCATCGACGATGTGGCCAAGGGAGATATTCGAACTAAGATAAAGGATATACTTGGTGCATTTATGTTCGGTGGCGATAATATAACTAAGAAGGTGAAAGTGCTTTCGGGCGGAGAGAGAACTCGGCTTGCAATGATTAAACTTCTGCTTGAGCCAGTTAACCTATTAATTCTTGATGAGCCGACCAACCATCTCGATATGAAAACTAAGGATATACTGAAGAGCGCTTTACAGGATTATGATGGTACTCTCATTCTTGTTTCCCACGACCGTGATTTTTTAGATGGATTGGTTAACAAGGTTTTTGAGTTTGGCAATAAACGGGTAAAGGAACACCTTTGCGGTATTAAGGAATTCCTTGAGAATAAGAAGTTGGATAACTTGAAAGAGCTGGAGCGAAAGAATCAGAAGTAGTTTTGATTGATGTTTTTGGCAGTAAATTTCGATTCACTTAAAACCCTAGTTCCATTTCTCGATTATCCTTATCAATTAAACCAAATTTAAGCTGTGCATTACACTGTTCAATCAGCAGTTTAGCCAATTCATCCCTTGCTGATTCGATAAGGGAGTGTGATACGCTTCCAATCCCATCGAGGTTAATTACGAGCTGTTTTGTGTGTTCTGTAATCTTTGTGAAATCCCCATTACGCCAATTCCAGCGACGGCACATTACATTTAGAGTTTTATCGTCGTAATAGATTACCTCTCCTTGTAATGGTTTTTCTTGCTCAACACTGCCGAGTGGGATGAAAACCTCATTTCCGTTCGAAAAGCCTAGATGTAGATTACCCTCAATTTTATTGGTGTCATCACCACCACAGGGAATGAGGTACTTTATTGAGATATAGTTGAAGAGGGCTACAACCGAATTGATGAATGGAAAACCGCTACCGGATTGGATTCGCTTTAGAAGCGATTTTATTGAAGGTTGATATTTATTAGGGTTCGAGCCAAATTTAATATGTGCATCGCTCCATGCTTTTACAAACTCATGCTCAATACAAGTGGTTCCCAATCTGTTCTTTATCTCATCTTCGAGAAGTGTTTTAATGTAATCGTTATTTGCATTGTTCTCTATACTTGAAACTACTATGATTCCTCGTTTAAAATCGGGAAATTGATTAAATATAGCCGTTTCAATAATAATATTTTTCATTGTAAATCGAGGGTTAATGGACATTTATGGTGTTAAAAATACATGAAAGCATTGCAACTACTATCTTTGAGTTAAATGAAAGGTTATGAATAAAAAAAGTGCTTTTACTGTGGGAGTAAAATTGTAAGGAGAGATGGTTTTCACAACACGA
>JANYLA010000038.1 GCA_025361485.1 Bacteroidales bacterium | reverse complement strand
CTTAGAGACACTAAGAAGCAAACAAATCCAATTTCACAAAAATCTCGAATAACTTTAACCATGCCCGAAAACAGAATTTACTAACTTTTAATCTATACTAATATGAAACCAAACATTTTTATTTTTATTTTTATTTTTATTTGCTCACACCTTTCAGCACAACAATCTATCGGATACTGGGGTAGCGACCAAAAAGAGCTTCCAGTTTTCAGATATACAGGAAAAATACCTTATAACTACACAAATGATCAAGGACAGAAAATTGATTTGCCCGATGACCCTTGGTTTTTAATTGGCAATTACAAAATTACCGCTTTTGTACATACTTCCGGAATATACGAAATGTTTTGCTTTGAAAGAGCTTGGGGTAAATTAAATAATAAGAATACTTCAAATGCATTTATTGTTATTGATAACAAAAAAATTGATTTAACTGGTTTAGATTCTAAATATGCTTGCGATGCAACAAAAGAATTTGGAACAGGTTATGCTAAATTTGTATATAAATTACCCGAAAATGTAAAAATTATTCGCACCATTTCAACCGAGCCATCTGAAAAAATAAACTCTGGTTTGGCTTCATTATTCTTTAATATTCAAATAGTAAATGAAGGAAATAAAAGTATTAATATTGAGTATTCCGAACAAATAGGAACAAAGTACAATCAAATTACCCAAAAGCCATGGATTAATTTCAATACTACTGGAGAAACACCTCAAACTGGCATTTCTAAAATAAATTTTTCACCTATTTCAAAATATAGCTTGTTTCCAAATAAAGATGAAGCATCAATTATTGACATGTATCCTCCATTTTTATATCAATATACTAATCAGCAGTGCCAAATTATTCAAAATATTAGCAATAGCCCTGAAGATTGCAGTGTATTAACATTTAAAAGAACTATTAATTCGAAAAAGAGCGAAACATTAAACTTAACTGCCGGATGGTCTTTTGATAGTAATTTTAATCAAGCAATTTCAAGCACTAACGATTTATTTGATAAATACTCAAAAGACTTGACCTTTAGGGATAAGTGGTATAAATTATTGCCAAATTTTAAGAACGAAAAAAAAATAATTACCAAAAGAGAAATGATTTGGAACGCATATACTCTTTTAGCTATGGCAAAATATAATAGCTATTTCGACGAAACATTTGTTCCTCAAGGTATGCATTACGATTATTTGTGGGGATTAACAGCAGCTACACGCGATTTATTATTTTCTTCATTGCCTGTGGCTTATTATAACCCTATGTTAGCCAAATCTATAATAAAAATGGTTTCGAAAACTATGCTTCCTTCGGGAACATTTAACTATACTGTAATGGGATATGGATATACGAGCAATAACAGCTTTAATCCTAGCGATTTTCAATTTGATTACATTATGGCAATAACTAACTACATTAAAGCCACCTCCGATTATAGCATTTTAACCGATGTAACATCGTATTACCCTAAGGGTTATGGCGAAGCCGATGTAATTACTAAAATTGAAAAGGCTTTTATTTTCGTTAGAGACGAAATAGGAGTAGGTGCTAATGGAATGATTAAAGTTTTAAATGCCGACTGGAACGATCAGGTTTGGGCAAATTATAGCATGAGTGCCTATTACTGGCAGGCCGAAAGCCCGTTCAATTCCGCCTTGGCGCTTTATTCATTGGCCGAATTACAAAATATTATATCTAATTTACCTCCCTCATTTTCCAAAAATGATAAGTTAAGGTTAGAAAAATTATCGAGCAACATACAAATATTCCGAAGCGAGCAATTACAGGCATTTTTGAAAAATTTGGGTAATAGAGTGTTTCCTCGGAGAGTTATTTACTCAGATACTTTAGCATGGGGCGAAAAATTTATGTTTTGTGAAAGTGTAGGTATGACATTACTTATTCCCGAACTCGATATCGAACGGAAGAAGAAACTAGTTTCGGAATCGGAAAAAAAACTTTTGAATGGCGAAGTTCTTGGTCCACGATTAAGCGATAACCCAATTGAGGAGAAAGTTTTTGCAAAAGGAACTCGTGAAAATGCTGGTATTTGGCATATTCTCTCGGCATTTATGGCGCTTGGTTATGCTCAAGTTGATACAGCTAAAGCTATGAACATACTTAATATGATGAGTTTTAATAATTTTGCCAAAAACTATCCTAATTATTGGGCTGGTCAATGGACTAATTTAGATTTTACTAACTCATCTCTAGCAATACTTCCGGGCCTCCCTGACAAGCCAAATGGCATTTGGAATAAATTTCCTGCTTATTGCTCAAATGTACATTCATTACCATTATATGTTTATTTTAAAATCAAGAAACAATAAACGTTAATATACTATTCACATGGAACGCAAGAGCCAAGATGTGATAAACTGTAAATTAGTGCGTTAAAAAATAACAATGTTAATTTAATAAATTGGTTCTATATAGTTACATTGGTATTTTTGTAGCTTCATAACTCCTGACCCATCAGTTGTTAACAGGCGTTTGTTGGTATGCAGCCCACCAACCCCGTCTTACGCCAATAAATTTTTATCGATAAATTGCGGGAGCAGAAATTTGAGTTGAAGATTTTTGGTGTCGTTGATATTTTTGATGACGTAGGTGATCCATTTTTGGGGGTCGATGTTGT
>JANYLA010000022.1 GCA_025361485.1 Bacteroidales bacterium | reverse complement strand
TTTTAACCTATTGTTTTTGCAGTATATAGCTGATGTATATAAGTTCTCGGTTTGCGAATTGCTTATACACAACCGATTCTTTTACTCCTGCAAATTCACGGAATTGATTAGCAAATAGTTTAGGAATACTCTTTGAAATATCAGCCATTCGGCGATCATGATCTTCATCCAATGCTTGTACAACATTAGGAGTAATATCCCTTTTTTTCATGATAATCATTTCGGAGTCGGTTAGCTGCTTTTCAAGTTCATCCATCTCATAGGAGTACCTAAAATCGGTGAAAAGAAAATGGCCCCCTGGTTTGAGAACTTTTTTAACCTCTCCTAAAAAGCGGTTCATGGATTCGTAGCAATGCGATGATTCCACATTGATAACCGCATCGAAAGTTTCGTAATTAAAAGGTAGATTTTCAGCATCACCCTCTACAAATGATAAGCCATCACGACCATGATTTTTATTGCAAAGTTTAACGGCATTTCCCGAATAATCGAGCCCAACCATTGTACCCGGTTTGTGGTATTTTTTAATCATCGATGCACCACCACCACGTCCGCTGCCAATCTCTAAAAGGGACTTGTCCTCAAGCTTAATTTCATTGGCTAGATGATGATAAAGTTGAAACGAAAGGCGGTTAACCTCATCGGAGGAATCAAGGATTGGCTTCACTTCTCCATTGATAAGGGCGTAGCCATAGTTCATAAATGACCACTGATCTTGTTTAATAAAACGAGCCATCAGCTGATACATCCATTTGCGGGTAATTTTACGGAATCCGGGAATTACACCGCATAGCTTGAGATAGAATTTTACGAATAATGATGACATTGTTTTCCCCCTCCTCGAAGGATTTGATTTATTAAACCTGTTTTTATCGAGCTGGCAGTAATTCAGATTTATGAGGAGTTTCCTCCAGTGATTAGGAGTATTTTCTTCGATATTTGTAGTTCTGACAGCCCGGAACAAGCCAAAGATAGTTTATTTTGTCGATTTTTTGTGTGACTAGAACCCATTTAAAGTAAAAATAAGATAGCGTCTATAAGATAATTGGATGAAATGCTAGACTTCATTTGCGGTTTCAACAGGTGGGTTAAACTCTCCCTCCCAGCGAGCTATAACCGCGGTAGCTAAGCAATTCCCAATGACATTCACTGAGGTTCGCGCCATATCCATCAGTTCATCAATTCCAAGAATAATATATATAGGCCATGTTGGTAGTCCAAAGCTAGCTGCCGTGCCAAGAAGGATTACGAGCGATGCTCGAGGAACTCCAGCAACACCCTTGCTTGTGAGCATTAGCGTGAAAACGATCAATAGCTGCTTATCAATTGAGAGATGTATTCCGCTTACCTGTGCAACAAATACAGTGGCTAAAGAAAGATAGAGCGTTGTGCCATCGAGGTTAAAGCTATAGCCGGTTGGCATTACAAAGGCAACAATTTTTCGGGGTACACCAAATTGCTCCATCCGCTCCATGGCGATGGGTAACGCCGATTCGGAGCTGGTTGTTGCAAAAGCTATAGTTACAGGCTCAGATATAGCCTTAATAAATCGCCGAACAGGAATTCTGAAGATTAATGCAACTGGAAGCAGAACTCCCAGTAAAAAGACTGTGAGCGAAACGTAAAGCGTGGCAAGCAGTTTGAAAAGGTTAAACAGAATATCAAGTCCCATGTGCCCAATGCTATATGCAATTGCTGCAAAAACTGCAAAAGGAGCAAAGTACATTATTATCTGTGTAAATTTAAACATCGTTTCGGCAAGTGATTCGGTAAACCGAATCATTGGGTTCTTATGCTTATCCTTAAGCATTGCAACGGCAATACCGAATAGGATGCTGAAAATTACAATCTGAAGAACTTGGCCCTCATATATAGATTTAGCAATATTCTCAGGGAAAATATGAAGAATTAGATCGGAACCAGTGACTACTGTCACTTCAGGGAGGTTTGCTTGATTAATTGCATCGGGGATTTTTACCCCAACTCCAGCTTGACTAATATTAATGGCCAGTAATCCAATTACAAGTGCTAGGGTTGAAGCAAATTCAAAGTATAGTAATGATTTCCAACCCATCCGTCCAACCTGTTTGAGGTTGGAATGACCTGCAATACCCACAACAATTGTAGCGAAAAGAAGCGGAGCGATGATCGTTTTAATTAATCGAAGAAAAATCTTACTCACGACATTCAAATTCACAGCAATTTGGGGTAAATCGTGTCCAAATTCTGCCCCTAAAATCATGCTTATTAGTATCCATGTGGTGAGGGATTTGCGGAACACAGCATAACCTACTAGTGTTGCAATGGCAATCCATCGGAAAATCATGAGTGCAGTGCCATCGATTTTGAAAAAGTCATAGTGGCTAACTAGGTTAAGCGTTGAGGCGATGAATAATGTACAAAGCATTGCAATAAGATAGTAGGAAGGAACCTTGCCATTCTTCGATTGGCTTTTTTCAGCCTTGGGGAGTTCAGAATTGTTTATCAACTTAATGCAATTTAAATATTTGGCTAAATACAAACATAATCATTAATGTGATTTGTAAAATGGCAAAGGGTTTAAAACTTATTTATCATAACGATAAATTTATAAACCTATAAAAATCTTATATTTGGTTGGTTACTACTCAAATATTTGGTAATGGATGCAAATAGCAAAATTGAAGCCTTTCGTAAACGCATTTCTGATGTTTTATTGCTTGCAGCAATGATTGTATCTATCCCCGCTGCTGGGATATCGGCGTATAGAATGTATTTTATGGAATTCAAGCTTCAGTTTATTGCCGATGTTATACTATCGATACTCCTTATTTTAGGATTTATTTCCCGACGTCGGCTTGATTATAATAAGAGAATGTTTGCGCTTGTAATTTATCTTTTTTTTGTTGGGGTTCTGTCGATACATACATGGGGGCTTTTTGGTTTTGGCACGTTTATATTTTTCTTTTCGTGTATCATGATGACAATTTTATATGGGTTACGATGGGGAATTTCTCTTTTTTTAGTTTCATTTTTTGTTATAGCTTTCTACTCTTTTGGTGTTTATTTTAGAATGATTTCATGGGATGATGATTTTAATTCCATGTCAAATTCGACGTTTCAATGGATTTTTCGAATGGTTATATACTCGGCATATTCATCTATTGCCATTATTGCCGTGGGGTTGATGAATAGGAACTTAAGAAATATCAACTATGAAATTGCCGAGAGCGAAAGCCGATTTCGCTCATTGTATGAGAATGCAAATGATGCTATTTTTATATTAAAAAATACTTCAATATTTGATTGTAATCCAAAGACCTTAGAACTATTTAGATGTACTAAAGCTCAAATCATTGGGCAGCATGTTTCTAATTTATCCCCAAGATTTCAGCCTGATGATACTGATTCAGAGCAAAAAGCAAAAGAGTTAATAAGATTAACTCAAGATGGGCAATCACAATTATTTGAATGGCGTCATATACGATTCGATAATTCATATTTTGATGTAGAGGTTTCACTCAATTCAATTGTTATAAATGAAGAGGGTTACATTCAGGCAATTGCTCGAGATATTAGTGAGCGTAAATTACTTGAGCAAAAAATTCTAAATGCTGTAATTGAATCTGAAGAAAAGGAAAGGCTTATGCTTGCAGGTGATTTACACGATGAGGTTGGTCCTCTGCTTTCGAGCATAAATATGTATTTATCGCTTTTAGAGCGAGAGGAAACTAGCAATCAGCCCGAGATACTTGAGATTATGCAGAATGTTATTAAAGAGACCATAGGGAGCGTAAGGGAAATCTCCAATAATCTTAGCCCTCATGTGCTAAACACGTATGGATTGGCTGCTGCTATTAACGTATTCATCGAATCAAAAAAAATGCTTATTGATATATTTTTCGAAGAAAATATTGATGATTTGCGACTTCATAACAATCTCGAACCTACTTGTTATAGGATTATTAAAGAGTTAATAAATAATACTCTTAAATATGCTCATGCAAAATCAATTAATCTTAAGGTCGATTTGGTAGAAAAGAATCTTAGTATTATATACTCTGATGATGGTGTAGGGTTTAATTACGATGAGGTGATGCTGCAACAGCATTCAGGGATGGGCTTACTTAATATCATCAACCGGCTGAATACAATTAAAGCCAATTATAATATTCGGAGCAAACCAAATGAGGGTTTTAATTTCGATATGAGATTAACTCACTAGCGTTTCGTTATAAGTCAAACAATTTCAATTGGTTATAATTTGGTTCTTTGAAATCTTGTAAATCGGATTTGTTAAACAATTGATTAATAGGCTCTTTGTCAAATATGTTAATGCTTAAAATCTGTAATATTTC
>JANYLA010000020.1 GCA_025361485.1 Bacteroidales bacterium | reverse complement strand
AATAAACTACCTCGCAGCAGAGCTGACGAGGTATTAAAACAATGACAATTGCTGATTATGTATCTTTTTATATTCATTTTCTCGACCTTGAGATTTTACGTATGCTTTTATTATAGATTCATTACCATGCTTTCCAACCGTATTTACATAAAATCCTTTAGTCCAAAACTCTCCTCCCCAAAGTTGTTTCTTTACTTCTGGGTGAATTCTAAATATTTCTTTTGCTGTTATGCTTTTTACCATTTGAATTATTTTCGTTGGGCTATACATCGGAACGCTCTGTATCAAAAAATGAACATGGTCTTTGTCAGTTCCTATCTCTATAAAGTAAATCTCATAACGCTCGGAAATACCAAGACAAATTTCCTTCAAACTTATGTCAACAGCGTCGGTAAAAACAACCCTCCTATATTTTGCAGGGCATACAAAATGATACAGCAAAACTGTTACATTATGACTTTTATGTAAATATTCACTCACATAACAAAAATATATTATTTTTCGAAGCAGAGCTTCGAGGAATTAAACCAACTGAGATTAAAGTCAGTGTTGCAACTGGGAATTTCTCAACTCCAAAAAAATCGTCTGATTTAAGGTGGCCAACCAACTTCTGGTTATAACCTGCATCTGCTAAATCATCGTCGGTAATGCTTTTCATATCAATATTGAATGTACCGCTAGTAATTTTGTTATCCTTAATGGTTAACATTCCATCGGTTAGCTTAATATGCCCAACGTGCTGACCAGTAACTTTTTTACCAGTCCATTTAAGTTCAGACTTTTCAACATTTGCTTTAAAACTCTGTGCATTTAATGCTCCAGCAATTAAAAGAGCAAATCCAACTAAAAAGAATCGTTTTGTAATCATATTGTTAATTATTTATTGGTTTTCATCCTGATTTTCGATATTAACAATGGAACATTATTTTTTGTTCAATCAAATTGACGATCAAGTTAATAATAATTTAAAAAACTACGATAACTCAACGATTCCGGTTAATAATGCGAAATCTTACGAAACTGATTTGACTTAAAATCTCAACATTATCATATTTTACTACTTTTGACTTGAATAAGTGAAGTATGCAATCGATTAGTCAACGTAACGCTAAACCGTTCCTAAAATGGGCTGGAGGCAAAGCCCAGCTAATAAATCCAATTAGCGAATCGTTACCAAAACACCTATACAGCTCTAAAAACCTCATCTATATTGAGCCGTTTATTGGCAGCGGTGCATTACTATTCTGGTTTTTGAGAACATTTCCGAATACACAAAAAGCAATTATAAACGATATTAACCCTGATCTTTATAAAGCCTATTGTGTTATTAAAGGTGAACCTGAAAATCTTATAAAAGACTTATCATTACTACAAACTAGGTATTATTCGTTGAAAAACGAAGAGGAACGTAAAGATTTTTTCTTGACAAAAAGGGAAGAATTTAATACCCGAAAACTCGATTCATTAAAAAATTCCGCTCTTCTCATTTTCATGAATAGAACGTGCTATAATGGATTATATCGCGTTAATAGCAAAGGGCTGTTCAACGTTCCTTTTGGAAAGTATAAAAATCCTAAAATATGCGATGCCGATACGATACGCTGCGACAGTCAACTTTTGCAGAAAGTTACCATCCTAAATGGTGACTACTCGGAGACTTTGAATTATATCGACTCAAAAAAAACTTTCTTTTACTTCGATCCGCCCTACAAACCAATAAGCAAATCATCGTCATTTAATGCATATGCCGCTGATATATTCGATGATAAGGAGCAGGAACGATTAAAAGACTTTTGCAAGAAGATTGATTCTTTAGGTCATTCATTCCTGCTCAGCAATTCCGATTTAAAAAATCATGATTCTGAAAATGAATATTTCGACAATCTATATAAAGAATTCAATATTAAAAGGGTAAAGGCAAGAAGAAGTATCAACTCAAACTCGACAAAAAGGGGTGAAATATTCGAACTGCTTATATCAAATTACAGTTCAGAAACCATTTAAAATCATTAACTTATCGAGTTCTCTCCACGCTTTCCCTTTCGAATAGTTGGCGGCAATTTGGGGTGAAACCTCCTCGATAAGTAATTGATGCATTCCCAAACGCTTTATTCGCTTTTTCAGCTTGGCATTTACCTTATTCTCTTCGGCTACCATCCCTGCATAGATTACGGTAAACCATACATCAATATCTTCGGTATGATCCTTATATTTATTGCTTATTGATGAGATTAAGTTCAAAACGCTACTATCAACACTATCATTTGTAAGATTATAGAATTCTACAAAATCTAAATAGATTCTTTTACCGCCATATACCTTTCCTAGCCCTTGGAATAACGAAAAGTACTCAATATCCTTAGGAGCATACCTAGGCTTATTGTCTCGGGTAAGATAAACGCACCAAGAATCGAATCCTCCGTTATCGAATTCAATCAAATTCCGTCCATTTATATTCTTAATAAATTGTGCCATAAAAGCTAAAAGAAAACGTTAAAACACCAATAAACCAAGACAAACCAAGCCCTAAAGCATATACCACAAAAGATCCTATTCCTAAAATTAAGTATGTCCTCAAAGTAAATCTATCGTATTTTTTAATAAAATAGAATATAGCAATTGAGTATGGAATACAAATAAGAAGCCCTGTAATTAAACCTGGTGATATAAACCCTAAAGCAAATGAGGAGGTTATGTGAGAGAGAGCATTAATAAAGGTAATAAAGGTAACAAAAGCAATCATAAGTAAAACCTTGATATTTAAATTAGTTACCTTATTCCAAAGGATAAAAGCCACGACTAAAGGTATTATAGAAGCATATATTAAGGCAACTCCAAAAATTGAAGATATTTTAACTGGATCTCGGGCAATCAAATCGCTAATAAATTTTGGGCTAAACTTTACAAACGAGCCAACATTACGATTAAAGGCAAACCACTCTTCCGAATTATGGATTAAGTAAACGAGTGGAAGTAATCCTATAAGTAAGTTAAAAAGCCTTTTTGGTAGCATTTCGAGATAAATCTTTATCAAATTTAGCTAAACTTAATTTAACCGAATATGTTCTCAGTAAGAATTCATTTTATAGATTTGCTTCACATTTTTAATAATCGTCATGAAAGTATTTAGCACCATATTCTTACTGATATTATCCAACACATTCATGACCTTGGCATGGTATGGTCATCTGAAATTTAAGGAGATGCGGTGGTTCGAAAATCTTGGGTTAATCTCCATTGTTCTCATAAGCTGGGGTATTGCGCTCTTTGAATACTTTTTTCAGGTACCTGCTAATCGTATAGGTTTTAAGGGGAACGGCGGACCGTTTAGCCTTGTTGAACTAAAAGTAATTCAAGAGGTAATTACACTTGTTGTTTTTGTCGGATTTTCAATGATAGCCTTTAAATCCGAAACATTTAAAATCAATCATTTAATTGGTTTTGTATTCCTTGTCCTTGCAGTATTCTTTATCTTCAAAAAGTAGAACACCTTATGCATATATATAAAATGACCCATTTTCTGGGTCATTTTTCATTGAAGAAGATTGATAAATATTTTGCACCGTAAACATAATAAATATCATTGTTTATTAAAATAAAATATTTATAAAATATAGTTATTTATGTATTATTCTTGTTAATAATAATTCTACTTTAGCGCCCACAATAGACGAAAACAGAGTACAACTACCTATACATATGATAGTTGTATTTTTTTGTGAGTAATTTTAATTTTTCTATCCCTTGTGGATATTTTATTAACTAAATATTTTAAAACAATCCTTATGACAAAAAAAATTCTTGGTGTGATTGGCGCGTTACTTTTCCCGATTGTAGTATCGGCCAGTGAAGCAGATTTAAAGATTCCCACGTTGGATGCAGGTCAAAACAATCTATTAATGTTTGGTTTTCTGATCTGCTTGCTTGGTTTTGGCTTTGGAATCTTTCAGTATTTTAAGGTTAAGAGAATTAAGGCACACTCTTCAATGCTTGATGTAGCCCAAATAATTTTCGAAACCTGTAAGACTTACCTTATTCAACAAGGTAAGCTATTAATGATTCTTTTTGCTTTCATTGCTGCTTGTATCGTTTTCTATTTTGGGTATTTACAGCACAACTCCTTTGGTGGAGTAATGCTTATCCTTATGTGGTCGGTAATTGGGATTTTAGGTTCCTATAGCGTTGCATGGTTTGGTATTCGTATGAATACACTCGCCAATAGCCGTATGGCTTTTGCATCGTTAGAGCGTAAACCAGTCAAACTATTCAACATTCCTTTAGATGCAGGGATGTCGATAGGTGTGCTATTGATTTCTGTTGAGCTTATAATGATGCTTACTATACTTCTATTTGTTCCTCGCGAATACGCTGGAGCAAGTTTTATAGGATTTGCTATTGGTGAATCATTAGGTGCAAGCGTGTTAAGAATTGCAGGTGGAATTTTTACGAAAATCGCAGATATTGGTGCCGACCTAATGAAAATTGTTTTTAATATAAAGGAGGATGACCCAAGAAATCCAGGTGTTATTGCTGACTGTACTGGCGATAATGCTGGTGATAGCGTTGGGCCAACTGCAGATGGTTTCGAAACATACGGTGTTACTGGTGTTGCTCTTATCTCTTTCATCGTTCTTTCGGTTACAAATGTTAAGTATCAGACCGAACTTTTAACCTGGATCTTCTTAATGCGAATTCTAATGATCGTTACATCTGTTGCTGCTTACTGGATAAATAGAGTTCACAGTAAATATTTATACACAGGCAAAGACGATATTGACTTTGAGCGACCTCTCACTAAATTAATTTGGATATCCTCAGTACTATCAATAATTGGAACTTTTATATCAAGCTATTTCCTAATTGGACCAGGAACAAACCTTGGAACAGAGCATCCAATACTATGGTTATCCCTCTCAGCAATTATTAGCTGCGGAACTCTGGGTGCAGCTATTATTCCTGAACTCACTAAGAAATTTACAAGTCCAAACTCAAAGCACGTAAAAGAGGTTGTACAAGTTTCACGCGAAGGAAACCCCTCCTTAACTATTCTTTCAGGGTTTGTTGCTGGTTGTTTTAGCGCATTTTGGATGGGAATTATTTTTATGTTATTGATGTTCCTCGCACTCGTCATTAGCCGATTTGGGTTGCACGATATCATGACCTACGAAACCATCTTTGCCTTTGGGTTGGTAGCATTTGGGTTTTTAGGAATGGGTCCTGTTACCATTGCGGTGGATAGCTATGGACCGGTTACTGATAACGCACAGTCCATTTATGAACTATCGCAAATTGAGCAAAGACCGGATGTAGTAAAAGAGATTGAGCGTGATTTTGGATTTACCCCCGATTTTGAGAAAGCAAAATATTACCTTGAGGCAAATGATGGTGCTGGAAATACCTTTAAAGCAACAGCAAAACCTGTTCTTATTGGAACAGCAGTAGTTGGAGCAACAACAATGATCTTCTCGTTAATTCTCGTTATTCAAAACCAATTAGGGATTGATCCTGATAAGATACTCAACCTGCTTAACCCATGGACTATAATTGGATTTATTGCGGGAGGCTCTGTAGTATACTGGTTTACAGGCGCATCAACTCAGGCGGTTACCACTGGAGCCCATAGAGCAGTTCAATATATTAAACTGCATATAAAGCTGGATGACGAAGCGGATACAAAAGCAAGTACCGAACACTCTAAAGAGGTAGTAAAAATCTGTACTCAGTACGCTCAAACTGGAATGATCAATATTTTCATTGCTGTTTTTTCGTTCGCGCTTGCTTTCGCTTTCATGTCTGCTCCCTCGGGAACCGGAGATGTTGTCAAGACAGCTTCAATATCTCTATTTATAAGCTACCTAGTATCGATTGCAGTTTTTGGACTTTTTCAAGCTATTTTCATGGCTAACGCAGGTGGTGCGTGGGACAATGCTAAAAAAGTTGTTGAGGTTGATATGAAAATGAAAGGTACACCAATGCATGCAGCCACAGTTATTGGTGATACAGTTGGTGATCCGTTTAAGGATACTGCATCGGTTACGTTGAATCCGATTATTAAGTTTACCACACTGTTCGGATTGCTAGCAATGGAGATTGCTATTTCAGAGTCATTTAGGGATATAGCACCCTATGTTGGAGTAGTGTTTTTTATAATTGCATTATATTTTGTTTGGAGGTCATTCTATAAAATGCGAATACCAGCAATTATTGAATAACCATATATCTTCAAACTTGTATAAAATTAAAAAGGAGGCCCCGAAAGGCCTCCTTTTCCCAAACACACAAAAATTAAACGAAGAACGAAAAAATTCTGAGCTACCATTGATAACAAAACCATTTTCAAAAAATCTCCAAGTAGAAATCAGGTTTGCTCAAAATCAGGTTTATAACAATTGTAAAAATACACCATCAAATTTAAAAGTGGATATGTTTAAGTGTTAAATCTTTAAAAAATCGAATATTATTTACTAACATATTGCTTTACAACGCGTTGAAAATTACAGTCATTTAATAAGTGCTTTCTTACAAAATATCAAGGTTTGAATAATATTAAAAAATTAGTCAAACGTAATCTGCTGTTTAATCATTAAATCAGCGCTTTAATCAAATGCTAATCGTTCTATGCTATATTTAGTTTGTAACAATTGCTTAAAACTACTATATTTACAATACCGAACTGGGAGAAACAATGAAATCTTTAAAAATTGAAGCGGCAATTGATACACCTGAGATCTTTTTTGACTCAGAGAGTAAAATCTTTTCTATTTCCGGGATCTCCCACCCTGAGAATGCCAAAGAATTCTACATCCGTGTGCTGAATTGGCTCGATGAATTTTACGAAGAAATCAAAGACAAGGAGGCAACAAAAATAATTGTGGATCTTAACTTTAAGTATATTAACTCCTCATCATATAAATATCTTCGCGAAATAATGCGTAAAATTTCAAATTTCAGAAATAATGGGATTAGCGTTGAAGTTATTTGGAATTACCACGAGGATGACGAGGATTTGCTGAATGAAGGCACTGTTTTATTTGAACTTCCGGAGGTTAAACTTCCTTATAGATGTATTCCATATAGTTAAAATTTTTACTTGTCAGGCTTTATTCTCTCGGTTAAACAGTTGCTTCTTGTATTTTTATTAATAAAATAATCATCTGTATAAATCTATAATACAAATACTTACATTCATCTGCGTGATAATCTTTAAACAAATGCTATAGTTTATTAGATCATTACTTCATTGGTTATCGGAAATTACTAATTTTGCAACTCAATTTAAAACAGAACACTACATGGCAAACAAAAGAGAAATTAAGAAGGATGTTGATTTCCTCGTTGGCGAGGTTATTAGCGACTGCTATACATTCCTTTTAATTAACGGTGAAAAAAATCGTGATAATGTAATCGAGATCATTGGATCGATTGTTGAGAAAAGAAACGACCTAATCAACAGAGTTAACAACCAAGATAAGACCTTCGATACAAAACAAGTTAAGGCTCATTACAAAGCTATCAATAATGATTTACTTGCTGCTATTGATGAATCTTTCACAAAACTTAGCAAACTATCTGCCAAGAAATAATTATTAACTTATTGGAGTCAGTTTTCCTTCACTAAATAATCATCTTAGCTGTAAGGAAAGCTGATTTTTTATTATGAAAAATTACGATTTCGATAGAGTAATTGATAGAGAAAATACCTCTTGTGTAAAATACGATTTAAGGAAATCGATCTTTGGCAACGACAAGGTTTTACCCATGTGGGTTGCCGACATGGATATCCCAGCGCCCGATTTTATTCTTGATGCTTTAGCCGAAAGAATTAAGCACCCAATTCTAGGTTATACTATCCGCGATAAAGCGTTTACCGATGCCATTGTATGGTGGAATGAAAAGCGACATAACTGGATTGTAAGCCCCGAGTCCATTAGCATATGTGCTGGCGTTGTTTCGGGACTCAATCATGCCATTCAAGCTTACACCCAACCGGGCGACAAAATAATTATCCAAACACCCGTTTATCATCCTTTCTATTCAACCATAAGCAATAATGGTAGATTAATACTTCAAAACCCTTTATTAGAAAAGGATATGAAGTACTCAATGGATTTTAAGAACCTAGAGGAGCTTGCTTTACAAGGAGCAAAAATGATTATAATCTCCAATCCGCACAATCCGGTTGGCAGGGTCTGGACAAAGGATGAACTTTTAAAACTTGGCGAAATTTGCTGCAAATACAAAATACTAATCGTATCGGACGAAATCCATTCGGATCTGATTATCACGCCATTCAAGCATATTCCCTTTGCAAGCATAAATGATGAGTTCAAAATGAATTCGGTTACTTTTGCTTCAACAAGCAAAACATTTAACCTTGCTGGGCTTTTCACTGGACATGCGATTATCCCAAACCCAGAACTTCTTAGAAAGTATAATCAAGTCCTTGAGGCAACCGGTGCAGGAATGGGTAATATTTTTGGATTTGAGGCTGTAAAAGCTGCATACACACCAAACGGCGAACATTGGCTTGAAGAAGCAATGGAGTATATTAAAGGTAATGCTAAACTTGTTGAGAATTTTATTGGCACGAACCTCCCCAAAATGAAGGTTTCAGAACTTCAGGGCACTTATCTTGTTTGGCTCGATTTCCGAGCATTTGGATTAGATGATGAATCGATCAACGATTTACTCGTTAATAAAGCAGAAGTAGGCTTGAATAAAGGCAACGTTTTTGGTGAGCAGGGAAAATGCTTTCAGCGAATGAATATTGCATGCCCACGAAGCAATGTAAAAGAAGCTTTAGAAAGAATTTATAGTGTTTTTAAAGATATCTAGAATCTGATACCGAGCATTAGCATAGCATTAAAGTTCTCGGTCTTGATCATCAAATTTTCTTCGGGAAGAAACGTCTCATTCCATTCAAACAAAGCACCTGCAAAGAATCGTTTGCTATTGTAACCAAAATTTAGCCGACCATTAACTTTAATATAGTAATCATTATAATTTGATGATTCATTATCAGCAAATAGCAACTCCTTTTGAGAAAAGCCTATTCCTACATAAATCATTGGATTAATAAACCATTTATCTTTTATCAAAATATAAGATATGCCAGGCATAATAGTCCAACCCGAGAAATTGGTTTGATACAATTCTTTTCCATCAAAAAAAGAGCTCTGTAGGTGGCCTGGAATTAACGATGAATCACCTTGAACGCTAGTCAATGAGTAGTTTGCATATATTAATCCCGAAAAAACACTTAGCAGCTGTTGCTCTGTTAATTTTAAAGAAGCATTAAGCGAGTATCGTTTGGGATTTAAATTAATTATTGTTTCGATTCCCTTAGTTGTAAAAGCGATATCTGAACGCTGCGGATATGGCATTCCATCCTCCCAATCGGGGTATGATTTGGAAGGTTTTGAAACATAAAATCCATCGTATGTTCGATTAAAAATCGAAAAATAAAAGAAACGTGTGGTCAAGTTAATTTGATAATCGTTTATTGAAGTATTACCAAACTTATTTACATCCAGTTCGGTTCCAGGTATTTTGAAATAGTAGCTAATTAAGATATTTCTATATGATATTCCTACCCCACCAACAATTCCGTTATTCGGTTTGTAAATAATTGAATTAACACTCCTTAATTTTGAACTGTTACTAATTGCAATCGATAGTTCTTTAACTCCAACAAAAACCCGTGTAGAAATTTTATCGAGAAAAGATTTAATATAGAGGCTATCAGAACTCATTGATGCGAAAATCGAGTTCGGTAATACAAACAATAAAAAAACAATAACTCCTAGCCGCTTACTATTCATAACCCAAATAAAACCTCAAATATAACCATAGAAAATCAACACAAGATATAATACCTAACTTTCGCTAAAATGTTCAATAAAAACTACAATTTTATTGAACCAAATAAATGCTTTATGGTTTTGAAAACAAGGAGACTTGAAATAGATTGTAAAAAAGCCTATATTTATTAGACAATTAAGCGTGCTAAAATGAATGGGATTAAACAAATATCATTAAAATTGCTTGTACTTTTCTTGCTATTAATTAATTGCAATATAAACCTATATAGTCATCCTGTTGAAAACATCTTACGCTTTAACAAGGATACCTTAAATAAAATAAGCAATGAGCTTCGAAATGGTGATTACGGAAAAATTTCAGGAATTGTTATTCTTTCTAAATCAAAAGTTATTTTCGAGCAATACTACGGATTTAGCAATACAAATACATTACATCCAATAAGTTCAGTTACAAAAAGTGTAACATCATTAATTACTGGAATCTGTATTGATAAAGGATTTATCAAATCTATAGACATACCTATTTGGACTTTTTTTCCTGAGTATAAATCAATATTTGAAAAAGATACCTTAAAGAAAAGAATAACCATTCGAAATCTTTTAAATCAAACAACTGGCTTACTTTGGGACGAATGGACAACTCATTACTCGTATGCAGGCAATTCGCTTATTGAATTAAGCCAAAGCAATCAAAATTGGGTAGCAACAACGTTAAATCTAGTTCTTGAATGTAATCCAAGCACTAAATTCTGCTACAATAGTGGATGTTCTCAAGTAATAGCAGAAATACTTTGTAAAGCCACTGGGCATGATTTTGAATGGCTCGTTTCTAATTTTCTTTTTTCACCAATTGGAATTAAGACCTACCATTGGGATTCTTACCCAATCAATGGAGTTCCTGCTTGGGGTGGAATATCGCTTTCAACTCGCGATATGGCCCGCTTTGGCTCTCTTATTTGTAATGGCGGCTGCTTAAATGATATACAAATCGTATCGGATAGCTGGATTGAAAAATCGACATCAATAGAATCAAAAAACGGAAAGGCAGATTATGGACTGCATTGGTGGGTTACGAAGCAACCCAATGGAAAACCATTAATTTATGCTGCTGGTTACGGCGATCAGTTCATATACATTGCTCCCGATTCAAAAGTTGTAGTAGCCATCAATGGACAAAATTTTACCGACTATAAATGGCCAAAATCCATTGATAATCTGATTAAAAGCATTTATTCCTCCATTGAATAAAAAACTATTGATTCAAGTTCCTTTATAATATTTGCTGTCGTAAAAGCATATTTTAAAAGTAATTAATGGTAAATAAATTAAGGGTTCAAATAATTAAAGAGGGTAATTTAGATTCGGGCCCAGTTGCTTATTGGATGTCTCGCGATCAGAGAGTTGCAGATAATTGGGCACTCTTGTATGCGGTTGAGAAAGCAACAGAGTTAAATAAAAAATTGGTAGTTGTTTTTACATTGGCTCCAGCTTTTTCAGAAGCAAATCTTAGGCATTACGACTTTATGCTAATGGGACTTTCTCAGATTGAGAAAGGATTATCAGAAAAAGGATTACAATTTTTTTTACTCCGAGACGAACCATCTTCGATACTATCGAGCTATATCTTAAACAATAATATTTCTCTCCTTATTAGTGATTTCGATCCTCTCAAAGAAAAAAGGGATTGGAAAGTTAACCTAAACAAGCTGATAAACATCCCGCATCACGAGGTGGATGCCCATAATATCATTCCCTGTTGGATTGCATCAAATAAACAAGAGTTTGGAGCTTACACTTTGCGTCCAAAAATAATGAGATATCTTTCCGATTTTCTGGTTGATTTTCCAGAGTTAAGCAATAACCCTTTAGCCTATCAGCCGACTGATTGGAACAATTTGCTAAACGGGCTTAATCTCAGCAACGAAGTACAACCAATAAATTGGCTAAAACCTGGCGAAGTTGAAGCAAAAAAAGTACTTAATGATTTTATCAATAATCGATTGGATGGTTACTCAACACGAAGGAACAATCCCAATCTTGATGGACAATCGAATCTATCGCCTTACCTTCATTTTGGACAATTATCGGCACAACGAGTTGCCATTGAGGTAATGAAATCACCTGCAAAAGAAGAGGATAAATCTGCTTTTCTTGATGAGTTGATTGTTAGACGTGAACTTTCTGATAATTTCTGTTACTATAATCCTAACTACGATTCGTATGAAGGATTTCATAATTGGGCGAAAGAATCCCATAAAGTTCATCGAGATGACAAGAGAGAATTCGTTTATTCATTAACGGAATTTGAACTAGGCAAAACGCACGATCTGCTCTGGAATGCTGCACAATTAGAGATGGTAGTTACAGGTAAGATGCATGGTTTTATGCGCATGTATTGGGCTAAAAAAATACTTGAATGGACATCAAGCCCTGATGAGGCAATGCGAATTGCAATTTACCTCAATGATAAGTATAGCCTCGACGGGCGAGATCCAAACGGCTTCGTAGGAATTGCTTGGTCAATTGGAGGCGTTCATGATAGAGCTTGGGGCGAACGGGAAGTTTTTGGCAAAATAAGGTATATGAACTACAATGGCTGTAAACGAAAGTTTGATGTGGTTAAATACATTAAACGGATTGAAACAA
Organism: Bacteroidales bacterium; assembly: GCA_025361485.1. Classification (GTDB taxonomy): domain Bacteria; phylum Bacteroidota; class Bacteroidia; order Bacteroidales; family Tenuifilaceae; genus UBA8529. The sequence goes on along the minus strand of JANYLA010000020.1, from coordinate 6,349 downwards.
TGAACGTCAAAGAATTTTAGTAAATTTCCCATTCTTATGTATATTCAGAATAAAATTATAAAGTTATGATATTTAAAAAAGTGCTCGTCCAATTATCATTATACCTTGCATTAAGTTTTCTCAGTTCTGCTCAGGAGACAAAGCCCGATAACTACGTTGTAATGCTTTCGCTTGATGGTTTCCGTTGGGATTATTCAACACTATATAATACCCCTAACCTGAATCAAATTACTAAATATGGTGTAAAAGCGGATGCGATGATTTCCTGTTATCCCTCCAAAACATTCCCCAATCATTACAGTATGGCTACTGGGCTATACCCCGATCATCATGGCATTGTTAACAACTCATTCTTCGATTCGGATTTAGGTTTTTACTCAATAAACGACCGCCAAAGCGTTGAATTTCCCGATTATTATGGAGGAGAACCCATTTGGATTACTGCTGAAAAGCAGGGAGTTAAATCAGCATCATTCTACTGGGTTGGATCAGAGGCACAAATAAAAGGAATTCAACCTACTTACTGGAAAAAATATAAACAGAGGGTTCCCTTTTCGGATAGAATTGATACGGTTATTCATTGGCTTTCTTTACCAGATTCTATAGGTCCAAGGCTAATTACCTGGTACTACCATGAACCAGATTGGACAAGCCATGAATATGGTCCAGTATCGCCACAAACAAAGGTTGTTGTTGAAAGAATCGATAGTCTGCTTGGTGTATTCATTGGTAAGGTAAAAGCCCTACCAAATGCATCAAGAATCAATATAATAATTGTTTCGGATCATGGAATGGCTTCCATTTCAAAGGATAAACTGATTAACCTATCAAACTATATTAATAAGGATTGGTTTGATGTAATAGCTGGTGGAAATCCTATTTATAATCTACAACCCAAGGAAAAATATAAAAAGCAAGCATTTGAGTTACTTAAAAAGATACCAAATTTAAAGGTTTGGGAACGGGATAGTATCCCAATAAGATACCATTACGGGAAGAACCCAAGGGTTTGTGATATCCTCGTTGAAGCAGATTTAGGTTATAGCGTAAGCTGGGTTGACGATAAGGATAGTTACTCGGGTGGTGCTCATGGCTACGATAATCAATACCCTGATATGCAGGGAATATTCTATGCCTATGGCCCTGCATTTAAAAAGGGCTATCAGCAACCTCCATTCTTGAATATCGATTTATACCCTTTAATTACTTATATCCTTAAAATTAAAGCAGAACCAGTTGATGGAAATATTGGTGATGTTATTGGTATGCTTAAGTGATAGTCATTAGTTGACAGTTCACCGTTCACAGTAATCTGTACTTCTGTCAACTGAACACTGTTAACTATTTTACCGGTAGATAAGCCGCTTTGTTAATATCCTGTAAGCTGGTTATTGGTTTTTGAGGTGATAGGTATTGAGCCAAGAACTTGTATATTTTAACCCGAATCTCCTTGGCAATCTTGGAATCAATCCGATCGAATGAGTGTCCGCCTGGAATATCCTTAAAAATTTCATACTCAAACTTCTTGCCTTCTGCTTTTAGGGCTTGAATCAAATGCTCCACTTCTATGCTATTTACATCATCATCGTTGGTATTGGTATGAATGAGTAAAGGAGTTTGCAGCTTTGCTGCATTCCAGGCGGGCGAGCGTTTACGGTACTCATTAATATCCTCCCGTGCAGTTTTGCCAATGTGCTCCTCTGCCGACATAATATCGCGATACTCCTCTGTGGCATAGCCCATGCGAGCGATTAAATCAGATACAGGAACACCAGCGAATGCGCATTTATACTCATTCGGATGTTCGAAAATATTCATTAAGGATATCATTCCACCATGACTCCAGCCTATTGCACCAACCCTATCCTTATCAACAAAATCGTAGTTCTCAATCATATATTGTCGACTAGCATCACAATCCTCATTCTCTAGTCCACCGTAATCAATCAAATCGTAAAAACCCTTGCCGTAACCTGTACTTCCTCTGTACTCAGGGGCAACTACAATATAGCCTTGAGCCATCATCTCACGAATCATATGAAAATGGTAGGTTGTAAAATCACCATGAACACCTCCATGCGCAAGAACGAGCAATGGATATTTTTTTGTTTGATCGATATTTTTAGGAATGAAAACGTACGACCAAAACTTAACTGGGTTCTTTGCCCCCATTGCTGTTGGGTTTTTAACCTTTGCTGGCGGAGGACCATACATAAAAACTTTATCAACAAACGCAACGTCACTCAGTCGATTAAACCAAAGCCCATCGTCAACCATTTTTTGAAGCTGGTCCAACCGTTGATTAAGTTCTACATTATCCTCTTTTAACTTCGAGATTTCATTCTTAAACGATTGCTCATCCTGCGAATAAACAATACATGGTATAATTACCATGAATAATATCATTATCCTTTTCATACTTATTCCAATTTTTAGAAAGCGATTAAATCAATATTCAAGTTACACCTAATATTAACGTTACCCTTAGCAAAAACTAATTAATAAATTCATAGAGATTGGCTATATTTAAATCGCATCCGCAAAAATAGCAAATCATTTTATTAATACAAGGCATCTAATTATCAGTATTTTAATAAATTATTTCGAAATAACTAAACAATTTAGTTGTATAACTAAATTGTTTAGTTTACATTTGTTTTATGAAGGAGTTAACCAAAGCAGAAGAAGAAGTAATGGAGTACTTATGGAAGCTGAATAAAGCTTTTGTAAAGGATATTCTGGAACTCTTCCCTGAACCAAAGCCTGCCTATACCACCGTTTCTACTATCGTACGAATATTAGAGCGTAAAGGGATGGTAGGGTTTAATGCTTACGGCAAAAACCATGAGTATTACCCGCTTGTAACAAAAAAGGATTATGCAAGGCTTTGCTTCAGACACGTGCTAACCAAGCACTACAATAGCTCGTGGAAAAAGTTTGCCTCGTTTTTCTCATCGGAGGATGAAGTAACTCTAACCGATCTGGAGGAGATTAAAAAACTTATTGAGGAGCAAATAGAACAACGTAAAGCAAAAAAAGATGAGTAGTCTACTTATATATATTCTATCTACGAGTGTTTGCTTAGCCCTGTTCGTGTTAGCATATCAAATCTTTTTGAGAAATAACACACGGTTTAATCTTTGCAGGTTCTACCTAATCTCAGCTATTCTGCTTTCGTTTCTGATTCCTTCGATACCCATTGATTTAGGGATAAGTCTGATTCATAAAGCAGAACAAAAAACTCCTCAAATTGAGGTTGAGTCGTTAGCGATGAGATCTTCTCAGCAAATAGTAACAGGCACAGCTGATGAAAGCGGTTTTACTCTAAACATCGATTATTTAGCCACACTTGGAATCACGTTACTCTCAATATCCTTATTACTATTCATAAGATTTATCTATCGATTTGGCTCGATAATCCTTATACGAACCTCTGGCCATAAATCGGAGAAAGTTGAGGATTTTAAGCTAATTTTTACCGATAAAACGAATAACGCTTTCTCATTCCTTGGATATATTTTCATTAACCCCCTAAAATTTAACGATGAAGAAAAAAGGTTAATAATTGAGCATGAACGTGAGCATATACGACACTTTCACTCCATTGACCTGATCCTAATTGAACTATTAATTGTGATGCAGTGGTTTAATCCATTTGCTTACATCGCCCGACGTAAACTGATTGAAATTCATGAGTTTATTGCCGATAACGGTGTAATCCGAAATGGTGCCGACCCGCACTCCTATCAAACGCTTCTGCTTTCGGTTGTGACTTCTTCATGCCTGCCAACGGCAGGAAACCAACTTAGCGCATTAATCACTAAAAAACGAATAGCCATGATAGGAAAACCTATGAACCAAACCGGACGATGGATTAACTTTTTAATCCTAGTGCCAATCGCTGCAATTCTAGTTATTGGAATATCAGCATTTACAGTAAAAGAATCGGAGAATATCGATACTAAAGAAGATATCGTAATTCCTGAATCCCAACCTTCTCTATTAACGAAAACGGATAGAAAAATCAATAAACCAATTGTAATCGAGAATAAGAATAATTCAACGTTAGAAGTTGAATCGAAAAACTCAAGACTTGATGGATATGATTTAAAGCCAATTTCAAGGAAGGACGCTGAAGTATTGAATCAGAACCTACCTAAAGAGGAGAAGCTAAATATTGCTTTAAAAGAAAAAAATGCTCCTCAAAGCATCAGAGATGAGCTTTTAAAACGAGCAAAAGATGAAAGCAAGTATACCTTTTTAAAAGATCTATATTTTAATTTGCCTCCAAATGGGTACAGTGAAAAATCATCAGAAGATGTTACACGTAGCTATTCTTTAATACTTAAAAAGGAATGTATTTATAGTATAGAATATGTCTCAGGAAGCAAAGATGATAATCTGGAAGCGATAATTGGTACAGGGAGGGGCGATGAAAGTATTATTGTTAAACAATTTAAATTCTCGTTCAGTAATAAAATAACATTCGCACCAGAAGTAACTGGAGCGTACCATTTGGAAATAAGAAATTTATCATCGAAAAGTGCTGAGGCTTTGATTTTATTGACTTTGGCTGGAGAAACAAGAAATTCAATAGAAAGCAAAATTGATAACGATTCAATATTATATCAAGGATTAAAAAAAAGAGCAATTAAAGAAGTAAAGGGTATTCAACTTGCAGATTTCTTCATTGACGTTGACCCTAAAAGATTTAACTTGTATACTGTTACCCTAAAGAAAGGTTGTGAATATAACTTTAACCTTATTGCAAATAATAACAATGATAATTTTAAAGCAATATTATCCCGAGGAAAGTTGAATAGTAAGGTTATCAAAGTTATGGAATCTAAAGTTTCAAACTCCTATAAACTCAACTTCACTCCAACAGAAACAGGTTATTATGTTTTTACTTTAGAAAATATTTCATCTAACAAAACGCCAGCTTTAATGGTGCTTACATACAATGGCGAAAAAAATAATATCTCAGAATGGGGAAAGAGTGATTTTCCTGGGATATATGAAGGATTAGAAAAAGCAGACAAGGTCTATTATCAAGAAAAGAAAACACAGCAACAAATAACTGATACTTTAGGAGATGTATTCTTTGTTGTTGAAGTGATGCCTACCTTTAATGGAGGAGATGCTCAAACAGAATTCACGAAGTACATTTCTGCAAACTTGAAATATCCTGACCAAGCCGTTAAAAATGGAATTCAAGGGAAAGTTTATATACAATTTATTATTGAAAAAGATGGTAGAATTACAAATGCGAAAGTCATTCGTTCGGCAAATCCTTTGCTTGACAAGGAGGCATTAAACATTATTAAAAATTCACCTAAGTGGGAACCAGGTATGCAAAGAGGGCAAGCAGTTAGAGTCAGCTATACTTTTCCAATAAGTTTCGTTCTAAATTAAAAAAACTCAATAGAACAGGTCTGAAAAAACTTCAGACCTGTTTTTTAAAATATGACTATCCGTTATTATGACTATTTCTTTAAATTTTGCGAAATTACTCTGACAGGTTCTTCGAACGCTGTCAGGAAATTTCAAGGGAAAAATGACCTTTCAGAGTCGTTAGACCTGAAAGAGTCAATTGACGGTTCTCGTTTAGGCGTCTTTGTGGATACTCATTTTTTAAAATAGAAACTACGATAAAAATTCTAGTATTGAAGATAAAACAACGGTAAAAAAACTGTTATGAGAAAATCTATTCTGTTTTTAACATCATTATTCGTTTTGATAATGTCTATTATTTTAATGAATAGCTGCAAAGACAAAATCAATAGTAAAGAATATCTTAAGAAGGTTTTAAGCAACCTTGAACAGATTAAATCAGCCACTTACTTTTCAAGACAAGAGCAGTATTCTCCTGGCGATACAGCACCTTCAGCAATTTATTATAAATACATTAAAACATATAGTAATCCTGCTGATACTTTTGTGGGAGCAAGTTTTATTATCTTGTTGCAAGAGGACACTACAAAAATGGATTACCTCTATGCTGGAAAAATGAGAGCGAGAGTTAATTGGGAAGAAAAATTTATGGAGATAGATAGCTTTAAGCATAATCCATGGCCATTTCGACCTGTTAATGCTCCTTTCTTTACAAAAGCACAATATCTTATTAAATACGCATTGGAAACAAAGGATAGCACATCTTTAAAATCGAATGATTTTGGAGATTCTATTCACTATTCATTAACAATTTATCACTAGCGTTGCGTTAACTTAATTATATGTTCTTTGAAATGCTTGATATTGTTTAGTTCTAGCGGTTATTTGTCGAGCAACGATTTGAAATCCAATTTGCCGTTCTTTACTGAAAAGAACGAATATGAACCAAGGCAAA
>JANYLA010000160.1 GCA_025361485.1 Bacteroidales bacterium | reverse complement strand
AATAAATCCCATTCGGATTTATTCTCATTGCTAACACCACTCCGAGAATGAAAAAAGCATTATAAAAAGAAAAAAATAATACCTTTGATTTAGAACCTAATTTTTAACTTTTGTTGCGTTAGCACCTTGAATGTACCAATTAACCTGCATTTTCCTTGACATGAAAATATTTGTATCTTTGTAAGAAAAGAAGAGCAACCATGACAACGATTGAATTGAAGAAAGTCTTGATTCATAGGATAACCGAGATAAATGACATTTCATTTCTCAAGGCTTTAAAGACAATTCTTGAATCAAAAACAGAGACAGAGGTTATCTCTTTGACGGCAGAGCAAAGAAACGAGATTATTGCATCAAAGAAAGAGATTGAACAAGGACTATACATTGAGCATGAACTCCTAGACAAAAAGTTCTCGAAATGGGCAGACGCAAGATAATTTGGTCGCATAGAGCCGAAATAAAACTCTTTAAAATATTGGAGTTTTATGCCGAAAGAAACAAGAGCAAGACCTATTCCATAAAACTTTACCAAAGGTTAAACAAAGAGCTTAAAACTCTACTAAAACAACCTGACATCGGACTGAATACAGAAATAGAATCAGTTCGTGGACTTATTGTAGATGACTATATTCTTTTCTATGAATACGACAATGAAAAAATTGTCGTCCACTCTATTTGGGATTGTAGACAGAATCCAGACGACTTGATTATTAAATAGCAACTATTGCTAACAGCCGCTAAACCCAATCAGGGCAGATTTGCGGATAAGCAAGTTTTTCCTACCTTAGCATAGCCGTTAACGAGGGACAGATAACTACAAGCAACTCCCTGTCTGGTCTTAGCGGCAAAACGATATAAACAATGAGGAAATCTAATATTAGTTCGCTGGGTGAAGCAATCAAAGAGTTTATTCATGAGAATAAACTTGAGGAAAAGATATTTGAGGTTAAAGTTGTGGAGGATTGGAAAAAAATAATGGGGCATAATGTTGCTGCTTATACTCAAAATATAAACTTAAAAGGTGGGAAACTGACCGTTTCCTTGAAATCATCCGTTTTGCGGAACGAACTTCAAATGAGCAAGCAGAAAGTAATTGCGCTCATTAATGGTTATTTTGGACAAAGTGTTGTTAAAGATATAATCTTCAAGTAGAAGTTATTAACTCCTACTTCTATATTTCTTAACTTTTAACCCCAAGTACTCCAAACTTCTTATTAGTAAATCTCTCTTTTTGAGAAAAAGAAACTCCATTCCCTTTGTGCATGTTCAGAGCTATCGGCTCCATGAACAGCGTTAAAGGTAGTGGATGTGCCGTACTTATGTCTGATTGTCCCCTCTTCAGCTTTTTCGGGATTGGTATTTCCAATCAGCTTTCGGAATTCATTAACAGCATCTTTTTTTTCAAGAATAAGAGCCATAACAGGACCAGAACTCATAAAGCAAGTAAGGCGTTCGAAAAATTCTTTTCCTCGGTGTTCGCTATAGAATTCTTCTGCTTTGTCAAGGGTTAGCATGGTAACTTTAATAGCCTTCAACTTAAAATCATCTTTTAATATCTCGAAAAGAATGTCGCTTGTAACCCCTTTCTTGAAGGAATCGGGTTTAATCATCGAAAAAGTTAGGTTGTTTTCCATGTCTTTTTTTTACCAAAATAACGAAATATATTTCATCACACAAGTACGAATTTTATTATATCTTTGAAATTAAATCTATTTTTATAATGCTTTTAAAATCAGATGTAAAGAAAGTTCAAGAGTTCAAAAATATCCTTGATTCGTCAAAGAGTATTGTTTTGACAACTCATCACAATCCCGATGGCGATGCTGTTGGTTCGATTCTTGGTTTATTCCACGCATTAAAATCAAAAGGTTATCCAGTAATAGCGGTTACTCCAAATGGATTTCCTGAGTTTTTAACATGGATGCCCGGTACCGATAAAGTAATAAAATATTCAGATCAAAAAATAATAGCAGTTGAGAGTATTCTTAATGCTGATACTATTATTTGCCTCGACTTTAATGGCTTTAAGCGCACTGAGGAGATGGGTGAATATTTATTGCAATCAAGGGGAAGGAAGATTCTCATCGATCACCATCCTAATCCCGAAAATCAGTTCGATATACAGTTCTCATTCACAGAGGTCAGTTCAACCTGCGAATTAGTCTACGAGGTTTTATCAAATGCTTTTAGTAATGACATTGTTAGTACCGATTGTGCAATATGTCTATTTGTTGGAATAATGACCGATACAGGTTCGTTTAGCTATGCCTGCTCAAGGGGTCGAACATTTAAGGTTGCCGGAGAGTTAATTTCAAAAGGTGTTGATGTTGAGATGATTCAGGGATTGGTTTATAATAACTTCTCAGCCGAAAGGATGAGATTAATGGGATTCTCTTTGAACGAAAAGATGAAGATATTCCCGGAGTTTAAAGCGGCATATATCTCATTAACAAAAGAAGAGCTTAAGCGGTTTAAGAATAAAATGGGTGATACTGAGGGATTCGTTAATCTTCCACTTGCAATCAAAGGGATTGTTTTTTCGGTGCTATTTGTTGAACACGACTCATTTGTTAAAGTATCGTTACGCTCAAGGGGGACATTCCCTGTAAATGAAGTTTCGCAGAAGCATTTCAATGGTGGAGGTCATACGAATGCTGCTGGAGGAAAAGCATTCATGTCTCTCAGCCAAGCTGAAAACTATTTTGAAGATATGCTTAAATCATACTCATCACAACTAAATAAAAGTTAAAAAAATGAGACTTCGGTATATTATCATTTTCCTTTTTATCATAATTTTTTTTTCGAGTTGTGAAAAAAAACAAGGAAAACGGATGACGAGAAAAGAAGTGACTGAGGCAAAAAAAACTTTTGCGAACATAAATAAGGTATTGATTGATGAGGATCGAGCGCTAATTGAGGGATATATTAAAAGGTATCGTTTAGATGGAATTAAGGAGAGTGGAACTGGACTTTACTACTTAGTTTGGGGTAATGCCGAAGGTGATTCCATTAAGTTGGGTAATACCGTAGAATACACCTACAAGGTTTCACTTCTCGATGGCACATTGTGCTATAAGTCTGAACCAAATAATCCTAAAAAGTTTAGGGTCGGAATGGGAGGAGTAGAATCAGGCTTGGAGCAAGCTATTCTGTTCATTAAAAAAGGTCAAAAAGGAAAATTTATTCTACCTCCTCATCTTGCTCACGGCTTAATTGGCGATGCTGATAAGATACCAGCACGGGCAATTATTGTTTATGATATTGAAATGTTGAACGTATATCGTTAGTTTGAGATAAGATTTTGCTAACTTTACATGGAATTTTAAATAATTATAGATGAGTATTCGCAAACTACATTTTCTTGTCCCAATTTTTTTGATATTTTTCGGTTGCTCCAACAAATCATCGAAATTTTCAGGGTTCACTGTAACAGATAGTGGTATTCATTATAAATTGATAAGCCTTGGAGATGGAGCGGTAAAGCCCGAAACAACAAACTTTATTACAGTTAACATTGCTTATCGTACGCTTAGTGATTCAATATTTTTTCAAGGATTAAGGAAATTTCAGTTGGCATCACCAAATTATGTCGGCTCAATTGATGAATGTTTTATGATGCTTGCTTTAGGCGATAGCGCAGCATTTAACTTACCTGCCGACTCCTTTTTTACTAGAACTCTTGAAACATCATTACCCAAGTTTATTAACAAAGGAGATTTGATGCGAGTAGATATTAAGATGTTAGAAATTCAAACGGAAAAACAATATCAACTTGAGAAAGAGGCTTTTTTACAATGGATTAACGACTTTGGTGAATATGAAAAAGTTATTATAAAGCAATACATGGATGGTGAAAAGCTGAGCATTGCACCTACATTAACAGGTCTCTACTATATCCCAGTAATGAAAACGAATGGCAAAAATGTTGCTGTAGGCGATACTATTACGGTTAATTTCGAGGGTCGTTTCTTTAACAGCAAGATATTTGATTCAACTAAAAAGCGAAATGAGCCTTTCCAATTTGTATACGGTCAAAAATGGCAGGTTATTGAAGGTCTTGAGGAGGCAATTGGAATGATGAAAGAGGGCGAAAGATCGTTATTTATTATACCATCTAAGTTAGCATTTGGAGAACAGGGTAGTTCCACTGGAATTATACCACCATTTACCTCGGTAGTTTTTGAAGTTGAGCTAATTGAAGTTAAAAAAGGTAAAGGATAAATTGTGCGATGAGATTCCTACTAACTTTAACCCATTATTCAATCTATCTATTCTTAGCGATTTTTACTTTAGTTTCTTGTAAAAAAAATCTTGAAGAAGAAAGAACTTTCAGTGAGAATCAAAGTATCGAACGTTTTATTGGTAGTAAAACATATACAAATGTTGATGGAGTTTACCATGTAGTGTTTAAAAAATCATACGGCTATCAGGCTGCAAAAGGAGATACGGTAGAATTTTGGTATGCGGGTTATACTTTGGATGGTAAGTTCTTTGATACTAATGTTAAGGACATTGCTAAGGCAGAAAAACTCGACACAACGATTCGTTCTTTTGTACCGCTTAAATTAATTGCAGGTGAAAGTAATTTGATAGATGGCTTAAACAAGGGCCTACTCCAAATTAAAGAGGGCGAAATAGCAACTATTTTGTTCTCTTCCGCTTTAGGTTATGGCGGAAATACGATTGGTTCAGTTAAAGCATGGTCGCCTTTATCTTATAATATTCAGCTTATAAAAGTTAATAGCCTTAACATTCAACAAGAAAAAAGTTATATTAGCGGCCTGAATTTAGTTGGTTTTTTAGAAGATACTAGCGGATTGTTTTATCAATATGAGCAAGCCGGAGTTGGGTTAGTCCCTTCAAAAACGGATACAATTTATGGTTGGTACAAGGGAACTTTACCAGATGGAACGATTATTAAGGATTTGGGTATTGGGAATCGGAAGATTGTGCTTTCAAACGATACAATACCGGAGGGTGTACGGTTAGGTTTTATG
>JANYLA010000159.1 GCA_025361485.1 Bacteroidales bacterium | reverse complement strand
AATAAATCCCATTCGGATTTATTCTCATTGCTAACACCACTCCGAGAATGAAAAAAGCATTATAAAAAGAAAAAAATAATACCTTTGATTTAGAACCTAATTTTTAACTTTTGTTGCGTTAGCACCTTGAATGTACCAATTTTACACATCAAAAATTAAAGATTACTACTATGTATCTAGTTCAAGTAACCTATACAAAACCAATCAGCGAGATTGATAAACATCTTGCTAATCACCGAGCGTTTCTCGATAAATTCTATGCTTCGGGTAATTTAATCTGCTCAGGACCACGTAACCCTCGCATTGGTGGAATTATCATTTGCAATTTCGGAAGTATTGAAGATGCATGGAACTTCATTCATCAAGATCCATTCTATATCAATGAAATTGCTAGCTATGAAATTATTGAATTTAATCCGGTTAAGTACGCTAAGGATTTTGAACCCTTTACAAAGTAATTTTCAAATTTGAAGATAGATTGTGAAGCAGTCTTCATTACTTTTCAGATTATACTATTCTAAAATTGTATCATTTTCAAATCAAATTAACAAACCCATTTTAAAAAATGAGCACACTTTTTTCAACATACCAAATCAAATCCCACAACATTAAAAACAGGGTGGTTTTCCCTCCATTCGTAAATTTTGGTTGGAGCGATGATAATGGAAATGTTTCCGATAAGCATATTGCCCAATATGAAGCCATTGCCAAAGGCGGTGCAGGTATCGTTACAGTTGAAGCGACCTGTGTTTTGAAAGATGGTAGAATCTTTAGCTATCAGCCTGGGATTTGGAGCGATGATCACATTGAAAAGTTTATACCCATTACTGAAGCCTGCCATAAGCATGGTGCGGTGGTGCTACTTCAAATTCATCATTCGGGATTAGTGACTCGAAAGGCAATCGCTGAAAAAGCGGGAGGACCCTCGGTTGATTCAACAAATGAACGATCATACGAATTATCAATTAATGAGATAAAGAGTATTGAGCATGCCTTTATCGATGCTGCCATCCGAGCCCAAAAAGCAGGTTTCGATGGAATTGAACTTCATGGAGCACATGGTTATCTACTAAATCAGTTTGCCACATCGGCATTAAACCTAAGAACCGATGAATACGGTGGTTCATTGGAAAAACGTCTTCGTTTGGCATGTGATATTATTAAAGGTATTAAGCAAAACTGTAAAGAGGATTTCATTATCGGGTACAGAATGGGCGCCAACTCTCCCACTCTCGCTGATGGTATTGAAAATGCTAAGTATTTGGAACAAAATGGGGTTGATATTATTCATGTATCGCACGGCGGTGCAAGCGGAGCAGCGCTTGATGCCCCTGCCGATTTCCCCAATAATTGGATTGTTTACTGTGGAACACGGGTAAAAAAACACGTAAAGGTTCCGATTATCGTTGTGAATGAGATCCAAACTCCTGAGAAAGCATCATGGTTATTAGAGAATGGACATACCGATTTTGTTGCAATAGGTAGAGATATGCTTACAGATTACGAGTGGGTGAATAAAGCACAACGGGGCGAAAAAATTGACTTATGTATATCATGTAAACCACAATGTAAAAGGTATGTGAAACCTGAATCATGCCCTGTAATAATTGGGAAAACTAAAAAGGAGAATTTGTAAAAAACAGTATTGACTATTCAACAAGTTGATTAATAGTAGTTTTCTTTAAGACAGATACTGTATTGTCCCTAATCTCTTTAAAAACATGACGGATTTTACAGTTTTCCTCTTTTTTGCAAAACTCACAAGGTTGATACGACTTCTCTGAAATACAGTAAAGCATTGCTATTGATCCTTCAAAATGTCTAACAATATCATCAAGACTAACCTCTTCGGGTTTTTTAATCAAAAAGTATCCTCCTGATTTTCCTAGTTTACTTCCTAATACACCCATTTTCTTTAATTCAAGTAAAATATTTTCAAGGAATCGTTGGGGTATCTGTTCACTTTCGGCAATATCGCTAATTATCACTGGACCTTTGCCATACTCTTTAGCAAGCTTAATTAAAGCTATCATGGCGTATCTCGTTTTCTTTGATAATGTTATCATATTCTATCCTCGCTTACTAATTTCTTCAAGTTTTTTTAAATCGTTGATAATTATCTTTTTTCCTTGCAAGGTTATTACACCCTCCTTATTTAATCTTGATAAGGTATTTATAACATTCTCATGCGAGCAGGCGGCAAACTCTGCAATCTCCTTACGCGAAAGGGTAAATTCGTATGGGGAATTTTTATAAACATTCTCTGATAGGTATATAAGAATATCGGCAATCCTACCGTTTACCTGCTGATGCGCCAAACTTATAAAGTTGAATATTGATGACTGAAACATCTCTATTGTTCGTTCGAATAGAACCAATAAAAAATTACCATGATTTGTTAGCGTTCGTTTAAATGCGCCCTCATCAATTAAGCAAATATCGCAAGGTTCAACGGCAACAAGTGAGAAAACATTGGTGTTTTTAAAGAAAAGGTTTGCTCCACCAAGTAGTTTTGGCCCTGAAACAATGGTCATTATAAAATTCTTTCCATTTTGATTATGGTAAGTGAATTTAAGTATTCCTTTGTGAAGAAAGATAAGGTGAGTCGATTTCCCTCCCTGCTTAACAATGGTTTCACCCTTTTCGAAATGAAGTTGCACAGACTTTCTTCTTATCAATTCGAACTCATCAGTGCTTAGATATTGACAGCTAATTGTCTTAAATAGACATTGTTCGCATTCAAATAAGGGAGTAATATTATCTACCATGAATGAATTATTTAACATGTGAATATGAAATATTTAATACTCATCATTGAAATATTCGATGCGAATGTACACTAAAACGATGAACTTAATGTATACATTTGCAATCAATAATTTGACAATTTATTATTAACTATTATTTCAACAAACAATGAAAGGAATTTTTCTAGCTATAGTTTTTGGATTTATTTCCATGTTCGCATCTTTTGGTCAATCAACCAATGACATTCTAAACCTGCTAATTTCAAATAAAACGATTACTCAGGAACAGGCCGACTCTATTAGAGCAGAAGCTGCGATTAAACAGCAGGATGCTGATGCAAATAAAAAATCATTTTCCCTAACAACATCAAAGGCCTTACAACTTTCAGGATATGCACAGGTACGTTACCAAAATCTGGATGAGTACAATAAAATTGATGGTTTTGATATTCGTCGTGCAAGATTGGACTTAAAAGGATCGATAACACCCTACTGGAGTTATGGATTTCAGGCTGAATTCGCTGGCACACCTAAACTTCTTGATATTTATGGGGAATGTAAAATAGTTAACTATTTCAATATCAAATTAGGTCAATTTAGAGTTCCCTTTTCTTTAGAAAATACTGCTAATACGCCAAAACTAGAAACCATTGATCTTTCTCAGGTTGTTGAAGCTTTAACAGGGCGTTCAAAGGATGTAATTGGAAATCATAATGGTAATGATATCGGAATACAATTTAGTGGCAGCTTTCTAAAGGTAAAAGATAAACCTTTGTTCGATTATTATATTGGTGTATTCAATGGTTCTGGAATTAATATAAGCGATAAAAACGAGAATAAATCGATTGCTGGTAGGCTTGTTTTTCATCCGGCTAAAGGATTAGATTTAGGTTATTCAATCTATAATGGAATTGATGTTTTTGGAACTCCAACTGCGTTAAATCACAAACGCAACAGATGGGGAGTTGAGCTTAAATACGAGTTGAAGCAACTTTCTATGCGCAGCGAATTCATTCAGGGCGGAGACTCTGATATTGAGCGCAATGGTTGGTATATTCAAACAGGCTATTATTTAATCCCACAAAAACTACAATTGCTTTTTAAATATGATGCTTTTGACCCAAATTTATCCGCTCATAAAGATATTACAACCAATTACTCTGTTATTATGAACTATGCCTTTAACGCTTGGGCTAGAATACAAACAGGTTACACATTTTGCGAAGAGCAAAAGGGGGTAAATATAAATAACAATATGGGGGTTATACAATTTCAAATTGGGTTCTAATAATTATTAAAATAGATATGAAAAGAAATAGTTTAACAATTTACATCATTTGCTGTTTACTTTTAAATGTAAGTGTTTTAAAGGTAAAATCACAAGATAAACTTGAGGGAGAAATAAGTATTTCGGGTGCATTTGCCCTTTACCCAATGACTGTTAAATGGGCTGATGAGTTCAGAAAACTTCATCCTGACGTGCGGATTGATATCTCGGCTGGTGGTGCTGGCAAAGGAATATCTGATGCTTTAAGCGAAATGGTTGATATTGGAATGGTATCACGCGAAATATATCCCGAAGAGTTGGGGAAAGGTGCTTTCTCAATTTCAGTTACTAAGGATGCTGTTGTGCCTGTAATTAGTGCAAGTAACCCTTTGTTAAACAGCTTATTGATTATAGGTATAAAAAAGGAAGTTGCAAGCGATATATGGATAACTGGGAAATTTAAAACATGGTCTCAGGCATTTGGTATTAAAACTACCACTCCTTTACATATTTATTCCCGTTCCGATGCTTGTGGTGCTGCCGAAATGTGGGCGAAATATTTAGGAAAGAAACAGGAAGATTTAAACGGTGTGGGTGTTTTTGGTGATCCTGGTCTGGCTCAAGCGGTTAAAAGGGATGCTCTAGGAATAGGTTTCAATAATATAGGTTATGCCTACGATGCAAAAACACGAAAACAAATTACTGGCATTAGAGTTTTACCAATAGATTTAAATGGCAATGGAAAAATTGATTCCGACGAAAGTTTTTATGAATCGCTTAACGACTTAATGAATGCTATAGCGACAAACAAATACCCATCGCCTCCTGCACGAGAGCTTTACTTTGTCACAAAAGGCAAACCAAAGAACAAAGCAGTTGTTGAGTTTGTTAATTGGGTATTGACCGATGGGCAAAAATTCGTGAACGAGGCAGGTTATATTACATTATCTAAAGAGAAGCTGATTATTGAGCGGAATAAGTTAAAATAGGAATGATAAGATTCAGATTATTTAAAGATAAAACAGCCCGGCTATCCATGCTGGGCATTACCATTTTATCGCTAGGCTTTCTCCTTTTGATTGGGATAGGTCTATTTTACATGTCGTTACCGATTCTACGAGAAAAAGAAACGTGGAAACTGCTCACCTCATCAAACTGGAAACCTTTTAAAGGTGAGTTTGGATTTCTTCCTTATATAATTAGCACCCTTCATGTAACATTTATTGCAATTATAATTGCTCTCCCCTTCTCATTGCTTACTAGCATATATCTTACAGAATATGCAACCGAAAAGATTAGAAATTTTTTCGCTCCAATTATCGATTTGCTATCCGGTATTCCGCCTGTTATTTATGGTGTATGGGGCACATTAACGATTGTTCCATTTATTTCCGAAGAAATAGCACCTCATTTTGTCGAATTTTCATCAGGGTATAGCGTTCTGGCTGGAGGCATCGTTCTTTCGGTAATGATCACACCATTACTTATAAGCATCTTCTGTGAAGTATTTGGTTCAATTCCTAAAGAGATGCGAGAAGCATCTCTCTCGCTTGGAGCCACAAAATGGCAAACTGTTAAGCAAATTATTTTACGAAAATCGATGCCTGGAATTATAGCAGCCATTGCACTCGCCGTTTCACGAGCATTTGGTGAAACCATTGCTGTTTTAATGGTTTGTGGTAATATTCCAATAATTCCATCCTCCATTTTTGACGCTTGTTACCCATTACCTGCGCTGATAGCCAATAACTATGGAGAGATGTTATCGATACCAAGCTATGAGTCTGCACTGATGATGGCTGCATTCTTACTTTTCATTATCATCGTAATATTTAACGCTGGTTCAAGGTTAATCCTAAATCGTATAGAAAGGAGATATCACGTATGAAACTTCTAGAAGAAAAAATATTTAAAGCGTTAATGCTAATCTCGGCATTTGTTATCATTGCCGTAGTTGGATATATTCTTTTTACAATAGTTTCAAAGGGTATAGGATCACTCACTTGGGATATGATTAGCAAAGGACCTGGAGGTGGCTTTTACCTTGGAAAAGAGGGCGGAGTTCTGAATGCAATTGTAGGTTCTTTCTATCTCGTAATTGGTGCAGTGATAATAGCCTTGTTCTTAAGTATTCCCGTTACGATGTACATTAACTTTTATCTTACAAAAACATCATTCTTTGCAAAAACTGTAAGGTTCTCGTTTGATATTCTCTTCGGTATTCCATCAATAGTTTATGGTGCGTTTGGGTTTGCGGTGATGATTTACTTCGGGTTAAAAGCATCACTTTTTGGTGGTATCGTAGTTGTTGGTATGCTCATTACACCAATAATAATGAGATCGTTGGATGAAGTTGCTAGATTTATTCCTAGAGATCTTATCGAAGCACCGCTTTCACTTGGAGCAACCAAGTACGAGATGATAAAAATTCTTCTTCGTCAGCTGATGCCTGGTATTACTACAGCAGTGCTTTTAGCAATTGGGCGTGGTATTGGCGATGCAGCAACTGTCCTTTTTACAGCAGGCTATACCGACAATATACCAACTTCACTCAGCCATCCAACTGCAACATTGCCATTGGCCATCTTTTTTCAATTGGGAAGTCCTATTGAAGAGGTACAGAATCGAGCATACGCATCGGCGCTAATTCTTACCATAATCATTTTAATTCTAAGTTTATCGGCACGATATTTTTCGAGAAAACTTTCAAAAAACAAAGTTTAGTAATGGAAACTGTAAATTTAGATCAAGTTGAGACCATTTTAGAAAATAGCATTATTGATATTATGACACATAGCGATATTATCAATCCTCACATCAGAGTTGAAGGGTTAAACCTAAATATTGGCGAAAACCACATTCTTAAAGATGTGAATCTTAGTATTCCATCCAAGAAAATCACCTGTATTATTGGGCCATCTGGATGTGGTAAAACCACTCTACTCCGCTCATTCAATCGAATGCACGACGACTCGCCAAATGTTAAGATTACTGGTAAAATATTCGTGGACGATGAAAATATTTATGATGAAAAGGCTCAGGTAATCTCCATCCGGAAAAAGATGGGATTACTTGCGCAACGCCCCTGCCCTCTTCCAATGTCGATTTACGATAACATCACTTATGGACCTAGAATTCATGGTGCATGGCAACGCAGAAAACTCTACGCGACTGCAAAACATTACTTATCTGAGGTTGGTCTTTGGGATGAGGTTAAGGATAGGTTAAAAGCCTCACCTGGGCACCTTTCCATTGGACAGCAGCAACGTTTATGCCTTGCACGCGGGCTTGCAGTTGAGCCCGAAATCATTCTTGGCGACGAGGCAACATCAGCACTAGACCCAATTTCAACCCGAAAAATTGAAGAACTATTTGTAACCCTTAAAAAAGATTACACCATAGTTCTGGTAACACATACACTTAGCCAAGCCAAGAGAATTGCCGATTACATTGCATTTATGTATATGGGCAAGTTGATTGAGTTCGGAACAACCGATCAGATTTTTAACCATCCACAAAAGCAGCTGACCAAAGATTATATTAGCGGGTATTTTAGCTAGCTTAGAGCAAAAATAATAACTGATAACCGTTAATGCAAAATATTCCATTACCAACCAACAACCCAAACCTTCTACTTGACCTGGTTACCATGAAAATGCCTTACGGAAAGTACAAAGGTTATATACTTTGTGATATACCTGAATACTACCTTGTTTGGATGCACAGCAATGGCTTTCCTGAGGGTAAATTGGGTATGCTACTCTCAACGATGTATGAGATAAAGCTTAATGGTTTAGAATATTTGCTAAAAAGCTTAAAAAGTTAAGGAGTAAAATGCCACAAAAACTCAAAAACTCAAAGCTCCACAAAGAGATCATGTAATATATTATTGATAATTAACTTATTAACGAAATAGAAATAATTTATTTTTCAACCCTTAATTCGCATTAATAGTTAAAAAACGAAAAAATCTCTTTATTTTCAAATTGATACATCTTCAAATTAGTTACTTTTGAAACTTCTAAAAAATTAACCGCTATACATATGAATAAAAGATTTGTACTAATTATTTCTGCATCAATGCTACCGTTGATGTTTTTTTCATGCACTTCAAAACAGGAGAAAATGGAAAGTAAGCTACGCGAATTTATTACAAAAATCGAAAAAGAGGTAAAACCTCTATCACAAGAGGCTGGTATTGCTAGCTGGGATGCCTCAATCACTGGAAAGGATGAAGATTATAAAAGATCGGAGGATGCTCAGATTAAACTTGTTAAGTTATTCTCTGATTCAACCCTTTTTGCTGAAATTAAGGAGATTAGAGATTCTCAACTTGTAAAAGATTCTATTCTTTTCCGCGAAATGGAAGTTCTTTATCCTTCTTTCTTACGTAATCAGGTAAGTAAAGATCTTTTAGAGAAAAAAATTAAGATGGAATCTGAACTTGAGAAGAAATACTCAAACTTTAGGGCAGAACTCAATGGCAAAAAAGTTTCAGATAATGAGATTGAAGAGATCCTTTCTAACTCAAAAAATTCAAAGGAACTAGAAGCTGCTTGGAAGGCTCACAAAGCAATTGGAAAAGTGGTTGCCAATGATGTTATTGCTATTGTTAAGGTTCGTAACCAAATTGCAAAAGAGCTCGGTTATGAGAATTACCATACCATGAACATGACCCTTTCGGAGCAAAATCCAGCTGAAATACTTGCACTTTTCGACGAACTTGATAGCCTAACTAAAGGTGCTTTTGCTGAGCTAAAGGGCGATATTGATACTTACTTTGCAAAAAAATATGGTATTGCTAAAGAAAAATTGATGCCTTGGCACTATCAGAACAGATTTTTTCAGGAAGCACCAAAAATTTATGATGTAGACCTCGATCAATTCTATAAGGATAAGGATTTGGTTGATCTTACTGCAAAGTATTACAATGGAATTAATCTAAACGTTGATGAGCTTATTAAGAAATCTGATCTTTTTGAAAAACCGGGTAAAAATCAGCATGCATACTGCACCGATATTGACCGTGAAGGTGATGTAAGAGTACTTTGCAACGTAAAACCAACCATGGGTTGGATGAATACTATGCTTCATGAGTATGGTCATGCCGTTTATTCGAAGTATTACGATCCTCAAAAGCCTTACATGCTTCGCGATGCAGCTCATACCTTTACTACCGAAGCTATCGCTATGATGAATGGTCGTAATGCTAGCAATCCTAAGTGGATGCTCGATATGGGGGTTATTACTCAAGAACAAAAAGAGCAAATAGCCGATGTTTGCGAAAAATCACTTCGTCTTGAACAACTTACATTTAGCCGTTGGGCACAGGTAATGTATCGTTTTGAGAAAGCGATGTATGCTGATCCGGATCAGGATTTAAATGCGCTTTGGTGGACATTGGTTGAAAAGTATCAACTTATCAAAAAACCTGAGGGTCGTAACGAACCCGATTGGTCAACCAAGATTCATGTTGCACTTTACCCTTGCTATTATCACAACTATTTAATGGGTGAACTTCTTGCATCACAGTTATTCTATTACATTTCTGATAATGTACTAAAAAATAGTGATTACAAAAATGTAAGCTTTGTTAACCACCCAGAGGTTGGAAAATACCTTAAAGAAAAGGTTTTCATGCCTGGCTGTTTATATCAGTGGAATGATATGATTAAAGGTGCAACTGGTGAAAAACTGACTGCAAAGTACTATGCAAAGCAATTCGTAACAAAATAAATAAGAACTTCTCCGTTGAAGCGAACGTGTTATATCAACGGTATATTATTTTGAATTTTAGGACAAAAAGGCTTGACTAATATAACCCCATTAGATACCTACTGAATAATATGTCGGAATCTTATGGGGTTATTTTTTTAAATTAAATACTAACAAGCCAATACTATTTTCAGTAATTTTAAAAAAAATGAAAAAATGAAAAAACTATTTGTACAAACAGTTTTAACGTCGTTGTTTTTATGCACAATAATTGTTAGCTGTAAAAAAGATTCTATAAATCCTGCTCCAACCATTACATTTATTACTGAAGCGGGATATACTTCTACTGCAGCAACAGTTTTTGAGGGTGACTCTGTTTTAATCGGCTTACAATGCC
>JANYLA010000127.1 GCA_025361485.1 Bacteroidales bacterium | reverse complement strand
AAATAAAAAGAAAATATCTACAGCAATACCTTGATGAGTTCGTTTACAAACTAAACAGAAGGTATTTTGGTGATAAAATCTTCGATAGGCTCGTGGTAGCAAATATTACAGGATTATGACAGATTACGGATATACAAATAAATTTTCATTCTGTTTGTTTTATTTTTTTAACTCCGCTGGGCGGGGTAAGAAGTTTTTGAAATACACGAACGTGTATGTACAAAAACATACCTTGCCCTTTTTTTCCGAAAGCCTAATAAGCGTTTTGGTATATTTCTTTTATTTATAAAAAGTTGAAGAAATAGAATTGTGTTTTATAACAGCTAGACCTCGTAGATAGAAAAAGATGGATGATATTGTAAGTTATATATCATTAAAATCTTAATTACCCTTTTTGATGATGGTTCTTGTCATCATTTTGATTTTTGATGACGTTTTGATGACAATTTTGATGACGCTTAATTAGTTGATAGCCTGCTATATATTTCTATTGTCATCAATATCATCAAAATATTTAGTGAAAAAGGTTTTATTGAAGGTGTAAAATCTTCCCTTTGCCTTGGAAAATGAGACTGTTCCATCAAAAGCAAGGTCGTATTTATCATAGGGATTTGAGTTTTCTTGATGCTTCATCTCCCATTTATCCTTTAGGATAGTTTTTACCTCAGATATTTCAATTTTTGAACCACTTTTACTTAATAAGTTTACAATATCAAAAAGAGTAAAACGAATGACATCTAATTCTTCAAGTTCCATCACGTGAATAATATGATTTGCAATTTCTTTCTCTGACTTGGTTCTATTCGTGTTTTTAAGTTTACGCAAAGCGTCAGTCTCTATCTGTTCAGCGGTGAACCACATACGAGATTGTTTTGTAGTGCTAAGTTTACGATTTTTCAGATAATGAAGAAAGGCTGGTATTTCTGAGACAAGGTTAGAGAATAAAGTGTTTAATGTCTTCTCAAGTTCGCCCGCGAAAGGAGGGACTTTCCTTACCCAAAAACGGATCTCTTCATTATCAGTGTATATGAAGTTGTTTTCATTATTTGAGCAAAGAATGAACTTGCCAAAGAACTCAATTTCAATCCTGTCCTTACCTTTTGCTTCAGATTTAAAGCTTCTTGCAGTACTTAAATGTTTTATACGTTCGCTATCTTCCTTACGATCAAATAAGACTTCGTCAACTAGTATTAAAAGACGATTAGCCCAGTCGCTTGTGAATTGGCTTCTAAAGTCTGAATTAGTATTGATCGTACAGTTCTTTTCAAAAATCGCTTTTAGCCAATTTAAAAAAGTTGTTTTGCCAGTACCCCTCTGTCGAGATACCAAACAAAGCACAGGAAGCATTTGTACCGGATATAGGTAAAGTAGTTGAAGATAATCTAGCCCAAGTTCATTCTGTTCGCCAAAAATATGTTTAATGAATTCAAGAGTATTAGAGCAATCTCCTTCATGGATCGTATGGCTTAATTCGTGATACTCGTTGTAGAAATTTGAAATTTCTCTCTTATGATTGATGTGTGAAGGTAAGCAACAGAAGCCATCAAATCTGGGGATTTGTTTTATTTGGTCATTCGTAAGGTCTCTTCTAAGGGTTTCGATATTCCAGGTTATTAGAACCGTGATTGTATCACCAGATGCAAGAGGTTTTTCCGAAATTTTATAAATGGATGTTCCTACCCATATATATGGGAGATTTTTGCTAACTTTGCTCATTCTTTAGAAGTTTTTAAGTTATTATTACAGAATAATAAAGCCGTTGTTCGCAGCAACGGCTTTATGCTTTTTGAAGGTTTTTGATAGTCTCATTTACAATACTGGGACGCCCAGATTTCATCCAGGAATATAACTCATCTTTTGAAAATCGAATTGAACGCCCTCTGCGGATAAACGGGATCTCATTTTTATTAACTAGTTCATAGATATAGCCCTTTTTATAGCCTGTTATTTCGGCTGCTACATCTATTTTAACTAGACCATCCTGTTCATGATAGACTTCAACTTGGGAAGGAGCATTAAGGTTGATAATTAATCGCTCGATTACATTCAACCTCTCATTAATGATTATAAATGGGTTTTCCATTTTTGTATTGTTTTTAAAAGTTTATTAATACCACAAAAATGGAATGAATTCAATAGTTTATATATCGCAAGTGGGTTACGAAAAACTTACAACCCACTTATAACTTTTAAAGTTCAAATACATTATCATACATTAATTTTGCTTCTGATGCCGCAGCAGGATAGCCATTTAACTTTAGGAGATGCGAAGCATTTTCAAGAGAATTTACATGTTCTCTATAGGACAACTTATTGATTTTACCTCGTTTTATTACTGTTTTATTCAGTTTTAAATAACTATTGTAAAGACTTGAATTGCCCCAAATTTCAATAAGATATTGACGTATTGAAGCAGGTATCTCATTCTTTTCCTTGCAATCAGCTCTTGTTTCATTATTTAGATATTTAAAGAAAAAGTAATAACTCCAAGTACGACAAGAAATTTTTTTATTTCCTGCAGTAATTCCATAGGGGTTAAGTAATTCGAGATAAGCATACTCCATTTCAAATCTTTGATTTTCATAGAATTCGGCTGACCTACTATAAAAGGCCTCTTGGATTTCTCTAGATTCCTCCTCCGTTGGATAACTATCATCTTCATATATTTCGAAATTGGGACCCTTGAATGGTGACTCTTCTTCATTGATAAGATTCTCAATGTGTGTTTCGTGATTTTTTTTCAATTGATCAAAAGAATTTTTATCAATCAATCCCTCGAATAAACCGATATGCTTAGTCATATCAATCTTAGGTGATTGTAAGTATATCGTTAGCAGTGATGCTAGCAAAAGTAAGTCATTTCTATACTCCTCATTAAATGTGAAAGAGAGAGACTCCATTGATATTTCATTGCTATCTTCAAATGGATCAACCTTTACTTTCATTGAATTTAGAATCTCATATATTCTCTTCAATATCTCATTTGTACTGTTCATGCTGTCAGTATTTTATTAATAATATTAGCAGTATTTTTCTTTCTGTTTTGAGAAAATCTATCAAGGTAATTAGCAGTCGTAGCAACCGTTGTGTGTCCAACGTTTTCTGATATCTCTGATACATTTACCCCATTATCTCGAAGGATAGTACAATAGGAGTGTCTAGCGACATAGGTAGTAAGTTTTATATTTAATTCTAATTGAGTAGCAATCTTCTTCATATAATAGTTAATACTCCTGGTTAAATTCTTTACAATTTTATGTTTCTCCTTAATCGTAAGACCATTGCTAAAGAATGGGAATACGTAATCATCTTTTTCCTTTACTGGATTTCCCCACTTAGAGATTATTTGAGATGCTTTGTCGGTTATATAGACTTCAATTGGAGTTTTTATTCTTTGTTTTCCAGAAGTCTTTACCCTAAGAAATGTAAAGAAATCGCCATCTAAATCCTTGTACTTTAGATGACAAATATCAACCACATTCATGCCATTGCACAGAAAACTAAATACCCAAATATCCCTCGCATGTTCTTGTGCTTCTGAAAGATTGTCGAGTTCAACTATTTTTTTAATATCCTCTTCAGGTAATGCCTTTTTAATATTTCTACTTGAGGGAATCTCATATTTCTTTTTAGAATGTTTTCCAAAAGGATAGTCTTCATGTTTTATATGGCCTTCATCGATAGCCAAATTGAAAATAACCCGAATGTTTCTCATGTAGATACCAACAGTAGTTATTGATTTATTTCGGCTAATCATCAATTCTTCGAACTCAGAAAGAAATGTTGGTGTTATTGTCTTGAATTTAAGGGTAGGACAATAAAGCTTGAGTGCATTTAATGTAGAAGTAAATGACTCGGCATATCCTAACTGGTTATTCCCATCAAGTAATTTGATATGTTTTTCGAAAAAGTTATAAACATCATCTTTATGTGTTGACCTTTTAATTGGGAGATCAAAAAAGAGTTGCTCGAAATTCAGAAATGTAAAGTCATTCTTTAGATCAACAATGATTCTATCAGCCCTTGTTTTTTCGAGCAGGATACCGTTTTTCCGCTTCTTAAGGCTCTCATCTTTGAGCTTCGGAGAGTTAATCTTCTCCCAGTCATCAGAAGTGAAGTAGGTTTTAAGGTCATATCTTTTCTTTGAACCTTTAAAATATACTTCCAGTTTAGTAGGGAAGGTTTTATTTGCTCTTTCTCTTCTCGTATCAAGTCTAATATTTGCTGATACGGTTACCTCATCAGTTCTTATTTTTTTCTTCATGATTCAAATTTGCACCAAATATTTGCACCATAAATGTAATATAATAACTTTAATAAACAAAAAATATCACTACTCAAAAAATCTTAATATATTGATAGTTAAGTTTTAACTATATATTTCGCAAAACAACAAAACACAACAAATAGGCTATGCGCATGATTCATAATCATGAGGTCGCCGGATCATCCCCGGCTCTCGCTACAAAAACCACTTGCAAATAAAATTGTGAGTGGTTTTTTCTTTTTTGTACCTTTACTTCATGCCTTATTTTACCTATATACTTTATAGTGAATCCAAAGATCGATATTACATCGGTAGTTGTGAAGATGTCCTAATTAGGTTGAAACGACATAATGATGGTGCGACTCCTTCTACAAAATCTTATAGACCATGGAGAATCGTTTGGACAGAACAATACGAATCCAAAACAGATGCGATAAAGAAAGAATTGTTCATAAAACGGATGAAGAGCCGAAAATTCATTGAGGATTTAGTAAGAGGCGGTGGATAAACTGGTTAGAGCGTCCCGATTTACAATCGGGACGGTCGCCGGATCATCCCCATAGCAATAGTTTACAGCTACGCCGTAGGCTTTATCGGGGCTATGCAGTTCGCAGCGATGCTTACCAGATAGGGTAAGGTTAACATCCATTTGATCGTCGAAAGTGTTATCGTTCATAGTTTAAGGGTAAAATTCACCGCAATTGGCACAGTATAATCGAGCATCATCAATTATGACTTTAATGTATACCCGAAAAGTATCATTACCGCATACGCATACCATTTTTTCTTCAAGTTGTTCGTCCTTTTCAAGTAGTGGTTTCCAATTCATTCTAATTGTTTTTTGTTTGATTTAATCATCAAAAGATTTCTTGTTTAAGGTGATAGAAGTATAAAGTTAACAAGAAAAATACGTAATGCTAATTTGTTAGCTGAATTAGTATGCGTTACCATTTAAACCGCCCATTGTACCTGTCTAAAAGATTTTTTTTGACGTGTAATTTTTTTTGCAAAAATTGATATGTGCCTAAATTTCTTTTGGTTAAATGAGCTAAATGCCAAGAAGCAGGTCATTAAGTATTCAAAATATGAGCAAAAGTCAAATAAAGCGGGTAACAAAAAGGTGTCAATTCTTATTAAGCATAAAATGATTCCTAAAGTATATGGTGAAAAATGGATTATTGAAATGCATTACAATATGAGATTCATTTATAAGCTTCAGAGAATAGATACAATATCTTGTTTGATTATTAAGAATCCCCACTCTTTAAAATACTATTTATGGATAATGCTCTTGTGGAATTACTGAATGAAACATGCGTTGACATGGTTCACTTATTGGCGAACAGCGAAGCTGAGAATATCATTATCGATGGCGTAGTGGAAGAAAACCCAGTTAAGCTTACGCCTTACCTGAAAAAGCTGATACTGAAATACGAGAGTATCGCAAAGCAGTTTTTACCAACCCCTCAGGAAGCCCAAACCAATGGTACGGCAACCCCTTTTGAGGAGGGCAAGAAAACTTCGCTAGTTTATGGGTTGGAACGTGTGTATCGCGATAGGGTTTTGTTAACACCTCATTTCGATTGCCCAGCATATTGTAGGTTTTGCTATAAAAAAAGCCGAGTTATGCGTAACCGCCGCAGTATGACCTACGATGAAATCGATCAAGCCTTAGCTGAGATTCGAAAGATGGAGGATGTGAGAGGAGCCTTAATTACAGGCGGCGATCCATTTATGGATTCTTCAAAATTGTTTTACATGCTGGATAGGTTAATCGCTTTGGGTAATATACACGAGATTAGGATTGGTACTCGAATGCTATTAAATAGTCCACATGTTTTTACCGATGCCATTTGCGACCAGCTTGCCGATTACATCCGACCTGACTTTCATAATCCATCTAAAAGTAAGTATTTGGCTATAAATGTTCATTTCAACCATCCTGATGAGCTGCAGCCAGAGGTTCTTCAGGCATGCCATAAACTTTCGTCACGAGGAATTACACTTAGGAATCAAACAGTTTTACTTAAAGGTATTAATGATGACGCTCAAACCATGAAGCGACTATTTCACCTTCTATTGAGGAATAATATTATCGTTTATTATATGAACCATTGTATGCCTGTGGCTGGGAGCGATCATCTGCGAACAACTGTTCAAAAGGGGATTGATATATACAAGGAGCTTTGCACCGAATCTTCCTGTTCAATTCCTCATTACGTTTTTGCACCTTCGGGGGGGAAGGTTCATGTGGGACCAGACTCCAACTATAGGACCTCAATTGTTAATGGTATAAAAATGTTAAATGTTCGGTTGCTTTACAAAGCGAATGAGTTCAGAAGAATTACACGCAAGGACTTACCGCCATTGCATATCGAAACAAGGGATGGTTTCATAAATGGTAATTACATAGATGGTAACGACTGATATTTCAGCATGATTGGTAATAAATATTTGAGTGAATGAAGTTGGGCGCATGAAAAAAAGGTTAGATTTTTATATCGCACTTCAGGGTTGTTATACCCCGAGGAGTACATTCGTTTTGGGAAAATCATCGAATCCAAAGGCTTTGATCGCATCTACGTTTATGACGATTTGATGTTTTACCCCTCATTCCCCATCCTGAGCCTTATTGCTGAACACACCTCCAAAATTGAGTTGGGTCCTTGTTTGGTGAATGGTTTTTATCGTCATCCTGCGCTAATCGCATCAAATGCTGCATTCCTTGATGCGCTTAGCAATGGCCGCTCTGTGCTTGGGTTAGGACGAGGTGCTTTTTTTGATTTCTTGAAGATGAACGATGATGAGAAGTTTACACGGGAAACTTTTAAGGAGACTTTACAGCTGATTCAACATCTCTTTAAACAAAAAAAGAATGGATTTCGTGGCGATGTTTTTAAAACATCGAAGAAAACTGTTTTGAGAGTTTCTCCGCCTGCAAAACCATACTTTATTACGGCTACATGGAATAAAAAGATGGCATACCTTGGAGGAAAGTACTCCAACGAAGTTCAGCTGGCAGAGGTATTCACCAAATCGTATTTTAACAAAATTACTAAGGCATTCTTAAAAGGATGCAACGATTCTAATGATATAGGGTGCAAGCACATCTCAATCGGAGGAATGATTTGCGTTGCCGATGACCCAGCTAAAGCGATTGCAGCAGCAAAAAAAACGTTGGCAGTATACATTCCATACCTTAAAACTATACTAAAGCAGCATAAAGTAGATGTAAAGTCATCCTTGATAAAGGAGATTGATTACGAATCGAAACGTGGAAATTATCTGGAGGCCAGTAAACTAATACCCGATGATTTTGTTTCGATGCTCACCCTTTCAGGCACTCCCGCCGATGTTGCTAACCGTATCAAATCATTGATTAGTAATAAACCTGTTAAGGGTATTATGTTTTCTCCCCCTTATAGCACCTTCGATACTATGGAGGAAAATGTTAACTATTTGTCGCAAAGATTACTACCAGAACTATATAATGTTTAATTAAAACCAAATGACCTATGAAAGAGAATGAAACTTCTAATGCATTGTACGATTTCCAAACAAATGCAGCAGTTGGAACCTTTGTTGGTTTTTTATCTCCTGATGAGTTCAAGACAATTGCCAATCAATTGCTTGATATTCTTGAAAAAAAGAAGATTAAGAAACAGCTGAATGATATTAAAAGAATGAAAGTGCTAAAGCCAGAAGTACAAGAGTGGTTAAATACTATTTGGTTTCCAAAAGCTAAAAAGGCTGGTTTAAAGTACTTTGCCTTTGTGGTTCCCGATGATATCTTTGGAAAAATGAGTATGGATGGTGCAAACAGAAATGCTAAGGATACTTTTGGTATTGAAATACAGTATTTTAATGCAATCGAAAATGCTAAAAACTGGCTGGTTTCTAAGAACTAATTATTGATTAAGTGGTTATTTTATTTTTTGAAATTTTAATGTTAGTCTACTAAAAGCCAAGTCAGGATTTGAAAACAAATCTTTTTGTTATAAGTAAATAGGGAGTCAAACGACTCCCTATTCTTTTTTGTTTATGATGGATTTGAACTATTATGTTCTTCTCTCTTTAGCATTTTCTTTTTGCGTTTCAACTCTTTCCTTCTTTGTTTTCGATAATTAACAAAGAATTTCCATCCAAACCATCCTGCAGCACCGATTAACCATAATGGCCAAAGTCTTACCAGGAAAAGGAAGAATGTAACAACCCCTCTCCATCCAGCCCCAATCGATTTCTTTAGCTGTTGAAAGAAACTTGGAAGTTTTTCAGCAACGTACTTATACTCTAAAGTTTCATAAACGCTTAGGTTTATTGTGCTATAGTTCACCTGATGGCTAAGGTATTTTAACCTGCCCTGAGTCGATTCAATATCAGTTCTAATCTCACCTAACTTTTGCTCAATTTTAAGCATATCCTCAATGGTATTCGCTTTTTTTAGAAGTTTTATATAGGTTTGTTCAACCTTGCGGTTGTTATTAAGCCTTGTTTCAACATCAATGTATTCTTCTGTTACATCCTGTGTTTCGATATTCTGATAGTCGACCTTTTTGGCTATTTTCGATAGTTTGGCAAGTAATTTATCGAACTGAATTGCAGGGACTTTGATATTGATACTACTGCTAATCAGGTTTTCAGTATTTTGTAGGTTTTCACTAACAATATAAGCGCTGCTCTCTTTTAATGCGCTGTCGATTAATTTACGGCTTGCTGATAGATTTAAAACCTCAATGTTAAGGTATGCCGTTTTAATAATCTTCCTGTCGACAATTTCATTGGACTCAGCTGGTGGAGGTGGGGGGGGTGGAGGACCTTGTTCATCAAGCGTCGATACTGATTTAGCTATTTCGTATTGAGCACCACCATTGTCATTACTTTTATTTCTACACCCAAATACAAGTGTAACAGCAACAAGCAGTAAGATTAAATACCTTTTCATATGCTATTTGGTTTATTTGGTTTGTATAAATGATTGACTATAGATTTCAGATACTAGACATCAGACAAACTAAAACTCCAATTTGTTAACTTATAAACTTATTTGCTTGTAAATTTGTCAACTTGTTCCCATCTCATCCCTCATCTCTCCCTCGCTTTATCTCTCTTTTTGCTTGCCACTTGTCACTTCCCACTAAACTCAGTCCTCTAGTTCCTCTTTAGCAATCACTTTAAATTTTTTCCCTGAAACCTCAATAGTATTACCAACTCTAATTTTTGCTCTTCGTCTTTTCTCAACAAACCCATCAACTTTTACAAATCCATCATCTACCATTAGGTGAGCCATACCTCCTGAACTAACCATTCTAAGAGCCTTAAGTAGTTGGTCGAGCTGAATATATTCATCTTTAAGTACAAACGTTTCCATATCAAATAATTTTATGTCAAGGTACAAAAAAAACCACCCCGCAGGATGGTTTTTTTAATGTGTTTAAAAAAAAATTATTTTGCAATTCTTTCAAGCCATTTAAGCATAAAGAGCATGGTAAGCATTGATAAAATACATGCAACAACAAAAACGGTCCAAGTCAACGACATGGGAATATGCTCATAGAAAATAGCACCGATGAATAGCAATGAATTACCTGCAGCTGTGGCACATAACCAGAGTCCTTGCATCATTCCTTGATATTTTGGTGGGGCAACTTTTGATACAAACGAAATACCCAAAGGAGATATAAAGAGTTCTGCAAAAGTAAGAATCAAATAAGTGCCAATTAGAAGGAATGGTGTTACGCGCTGTGCATCAGGAAGTCCACCCATTTCTGTAACGGTTTCTTTTGTAGGAAGTCCCATTGAGCCTAAAACCATTAAAAGGTATGCAGAAGCAGCAATACCCATACCAATAGCGATTTTTCTGGGTGTTGAAGGTTCTAATCCTCTTGCACGTAGTGCGCCAAATATGGCCATTATAACGGGTGTAAGGAACACAACAAAGAATGGGTTGATAGATTGGAAAAGTTCTGCTCCTCTGAGAACTGTAAATCCTAAATTTATATTGATGTTGCTCAAATTGGTGTAGTCTTTTGCAAAATAGGTTAAAGTCAACCCGTTTTGATGGAATGAGAACCAGAAAAATATAACAACTGCAAAAACAGCGTAAAGAGCATATAAACGTTGTTTTATCTCTTTGATATCCATCTCGGGAACATGGGAACCATTGGCCTTATCTTTGTCTGCTGGATCGGGGAATTTACTTTTGTTTGCTAAATAGATTACCAATGATATAATCATTGCAAAAATAGCAACCCCAAAAGCATAATGAAAACCGGTTGCAAATACATTCAAATACTCTTTTGCAAAGGTCGTTAAATCTGTGCCTTGATAACCAACAGTTGTAGCTAATTCATGAAAACGAGTTGCTGCATCTGCTGAAATACTGCCATTCAGATGTTCATGACAAAGGGTGGGGAGATCTGAACTGTATTGAAATCCATGAGAAGTAACCCACCAATTTCTTACTCCAACAGCAGCAAGAGGAGCAAATATGGCTCCAACATTTATAAACATATAGAACAAAGAAAAACCTGAGTCACGCATTTTTGAATACTCTGGTTTGTCGTACATCTGACCAACTAAAGCTTGTAAGTTCCCTTTAAAAAGACCATTGCCAAAAGCAATAACGAATAACCCTAAACAGGTCATTGTTAAATAGAATCCGAAAGAATTAGCAGGAACCGGTGTTTGGGTTGGAATTGCAATCAAGAAATAACCAATTGCCATTAAAATAAGACCAATTAGAATTGTCCCTTTGAAGTTTTTTGTTTTATCAGCGATAAGACCACCAACAAATGCTAATACATAGATAGAAAAATAAAAAATTGAATAGATAATACCAGCATTTGTTTCATCTAAGCCAAACTTTGACATTAGGAACAACGATAGAATAGCCATCATTGTGTAAAA